>NZ_JBHSEB010000001.1:0-146221 GCF_042651925.1 Catenibacterium sp. GCM10023432
TATGCATTAATAGTGCACGTACGGTTTGATAAGGGGCTAGCCTAGTGATAGGTTAGCCTACTTTCTTAATATCGCTGAATAAATCAGTTGAATATATGTTGTTGTCAATTAATTCTTTAAATGAAGCTTTTACAACAGGTGCATCTTCTTTATATGTTACACCAAACCATGAATCCTGTACTTCTAATACCTTAACACTTAATTTGTTTTCTCTTAGAAGTTCACCAATATAGATAGGTAATAAATATTCATCCTTTAGTGGATCCTTGATGTTTTTAAAGAATTCTACAAAACCTTCTTTTAAAGTATTTACGAATTCAGGAGTTAATCCCCAGAAGTTCATAGATACATTCACGTTAGGATCAATTTCTCTGTCTCCTACACGTGCACCAGTAGATGTCTTTTCAATATTCTTAGTTTCTTCTACATCTGTTAAGTATCCTTCATCATTGACTGCACAGATACCTCTCGTTACACCACCATTATCACTTAAAGTATTCTTTAAGATAAATCCTGCCATAGCTAGTTTTTCTGGATGTTCAGGTGTGTAGTCTAATAAGAAATCATGAATCTGTACAAATGCTTCTTTACCATAATAATCATCTGCATTAATAACTGCGAATGGTTCATGAATCAAACCATCACAAGCAAGAACTGCCTGACCAGTACCCCAAGGCTTAGTACGTCCTTCAGGGCATTCAATTCCTTCTGGTAATGCCTTTAAATCCTGGAATGCATAAGCAATTTCTACATCATATTTCTTTGCGACTTCTTCAATACGATCACCAATGACTTCTCTGAAGTCTGCTTTAATATCCTTGCGGATAATGAAGATAATTTTGTTGAAACCTGCCGCAATGGCATCATGGATTGAATAATCCATAATAATTTCACCATTAGGTCCAACTGGTTCTAACTGCTTGATTCCTCCACCAAAACGTGAGCCGATACCAGCAGCCATAATAACTAAACTTGTTTTCATTAGATACCTCCACTTTTACCTCTAGTAAAAGTATTCAATCATTTTTACCAACGCCATAATACACTATTTATATTCGAAAATCAAACTATTACAGTTAATCTACTCAATTTTATTAAGAAATTCTTAAGAAAATAGGAAAAAACTAAGCGAAATTAAGAAAAAAAGAAAAGTTTCACGAATGAGGCTTTAGGATACTAGTCTAAATTTTCGCCGTTAGATTTGAATACTTTAGAGATCCAATAGAATGATTTCTTAGGTACTCTTCTTAAGTCTAATAGTTCTTCATCAGTTCTATTAACGTATACGAAACCATATCTCTTGGCAATCTGGCAGCTAGAAGACGGAATATCAATATGACCCCAAGTGATATATCCTAGACAGTCAACACCATCTTCTAGAATCGCATTCTTCATTTCCTGGATATGATTACGATGATATTCAATTCTATAATCATCATCTACAGTATCATTTTCATTTAATGATTCTCTTGCACCCATACCGTTTTCTAATACGAAGCAAGGAAGATCATATCTTTCGCTTAAAGTATTCATGACCCATCTAAATCCAATGGCATCCTTTTCCCAACCCCATTCAGTTGCTTCAAGGTGAGGGTTCTTTACAACATGCTTTTCTACAATATCATTGAAGGGTGTAGTCATATCAAATTCACCTTCAGTGAGTGTATTAGAACGATAGTAAGAGAAGCATAAATAATCACATGTATACTTTAATAACTCTTCATCGCCTTCTTCAAATACAGGGAACCAACCTCTGTTCTTTAAGTATGCTGTATAATATCTAGGATATTTACCATTTGCTTGTACATAGCATACCCAGTCATTGACTAAATCATAAGCCTTCTGACAGAATAAGTTATTCTTTGGTGTATCAGTTGCAGGATAGAAGTTAGTAATAGTTGTCATGCCACCAAACTTAGCATCTGGTACGAGTTCTCTTAAAGCCTTAACAGCTTTACAATGAGCAATCATAACATTATGTGCGACCTGGTATAGATGTTCAGCTTTAGTTTTTCCCTCAGGAATAATTTCCGCATTTGAATAGATTAAGCTACAAGAATGTAGGTTTTGTTCATTAAATGACATCCAATGTTTTACTCTATCACCAAAACGTTCCATACAAACTCTTGCATAACGTTCAAATAAATCAACAACCTTACGTGATGCAAAACCATTGTATTCCTTTACTAGATGATAAGGCATATCAAAATGAACTAATGTAATCATTGGAGTAATACCATTCGCAATTAATTCATCAATTAAATTATTATAGAACTGTACACCTTCTTCATTGACTTCATCATCTCCATTCGGAATAATACGGCTCCAGCAAACAGAGAAACGGTAGAAGTTGAATCCCATTTCTTTCATTAACTGAATATCTTCCTTATAACGATGATATTCATCAATTGCAACTTTCCAGTTTGCATGTCCTTCTGGTGTAGGTCTTACATCATAAATTGATAAACCTTTTCCGCCTTCATCCCAGGCTCCTTCAGTCTGGAATGATGATACTGAGCCACCCCAGAAAAAATCTTTTGGTAATTTCTTTTCCATTTATTCGTCCTCCTTAGTACAAAAATATTTTCATATAACCATTTAGAGAAGTAAATATGTACGGATAGAGTTTTAATTTTGTTTCAAAAATCAGTGTTAAAAATCAAGTTTATTGAAAAAACGTTTCATGATATAATTAAATCAGGTGATAAACAATGAGTATAATGACACAATTAGAGTTTGCATTAGATTTCACACATGCTGAAGTGGAAATCGCCCATTACATATTGAATCATGGAGAAGATGTACTAAATTTATCAAGTAAGGAATTGGCCAAAAGAACGTATACATCTCCTGCCACTATAGTTAGATTATGTCGCAAACTAGGATTAGAAGGATATAATGACTTTAAGATCAAGTATTCAGCAGAACTACAATATACACTTACTAAAACTAAAAGAATCGATGTTAACTTCCCCTTTGGTCCAGAAGACAACTATCCACAAATTGCCTATAAACTCGGTACAATGAGCAGAGAAGTTATTGAAGATACAATTAAATTGATAGATTTTGATGATTTGCGTAAAGCAATAGAACTTATGAATCAATATGAGTCTATAGATATATATGGAAATGGTAACTCCATGTTAGAAGCATTAAGCTTCCAGCATAAGATGACACGTATAGGACGTAACGTAAATATTCGTACATTAGAAGGAGAACAGATCTTTTTAGCTTATAACTCTTCTTCATCACATCTTGCAATGATTCTCTCTTATTCAGGAGAAACAGCTGAAATCATCCGTATTGCCCAGACTTTAAAAGAAAAGGGGACAAAGATGATTGTAATCACTTCTCTAGGAGATAATCAGCTATCACATTATGGTGATGTGATACTAAGAGTTGGCTCAAGAGAGAAAATCTTTACTAAAATAGCTCCTTTTGCCTCAAATCTTTCTATGGACTATATTTTAAATCTTATTTTCTCATGTATATTCCAACGTGATTATAATAGAAACTTAGAGAAAAAAGTCAGTTATGATAAAACAAAGGATGCAAGACATCCGGCTCGTTCTCCAGTTAATGATATATAATATGGGAAAATGTAATGCTTTTCATTTCCGAAAAATGAGTATATAATGGTTTTGCTGTGTAGGATATGCCCTGTGGCTACCTATTTAGGAGCTAACTTAATATTCTGCTGGCAAAATTATATTTACGTCATATTGCGTATGCAAATGACAGTGGAGGAAACAAATGAATAACAAAAAAACAAAGAATCTGACTTTACTTGCATTATTTATTGCGATTGAAGCAGTGATGGTCATGGTACCATTTTTAGGATTTATCCCAATTGGACCTTTAAGAGCAACATTGCTTCATGTTCCAGTTATTATTGCATCAATTGTGTTAGGTACTAAGCAGGGATGCTTGATTGGTCTTGTATTTGGTTTATCTTCATTATTAATGAACACAATGCAGCCAACAGTGACATCTTTCGTCTTCTCACCATTTATTAGTGGATCACTACTCAGTGCAGTTATTGCGATTGTACCAAGAGTTATGATTGGGTTTGTATCAGGTTCTATTTATCAGTTAATTAAGAATAAACAGCAGACTATTGCGATAGCAGTCGCTGCTTTCCTAGGTGCTTTAACAAATACAGTATTAGTATTAGGTGGTATCTGGGCTTTATTTGGTACATCTTATGCTAAGGCTATTGGTCAGGATGCAAGCAAGCTTGGAAGTTATTTCTTAGCAGTATCAAGCACTCAGAGCTTACTTGAAGCTTTTGTGGGTGTTGTTATTGTGGTAATTGTCACAAAACCTCTCTTCGCTTTAATGAAGCGTGGATAATCTATAAATGAAAAGAGGGTATTAATAGATGAAAAAATTGATTATAGGGATTACTGGTTCTATTGCAGCATTTAAGGCTGTACAGTTCATCAGTGATCTAGTGAAAGAAAAATATGAAATTGAAGTCATGCTGACACCAAGTGCAGCTAAATTTGTCACACCAACTTCTATTTCTGCTCTCACAAAGAAGAAAACATATATTGATGTCTTTGATGATGATCCAGGATGTATTACACATGTAGATATCGTCAAGGATGCTGATTTATTTATGATTGTACCAGCAAGTGCAACTACAATTGCGAAATGTGCGAATGGTATTGCAGATAATATGTTGACAGCTGCTTTTCTAGCAGCCACATGTCCTAAACTCATTGCGCCTGCAATGAATGTACATATGTATGAAAATAAAGCAACACAGCGTAATATCCAAACTTTAAAGGATGATGGTGTTTTATTTGTAGAACCTGCTGTAGGTCTTCTTGCATGCGGTGATACAGGTAAAGGAAAACTTGCAGATTATGATCATCTTCATTTAATGATGGAATATGCACTTAGTGACCATCCATTTCAGGGCAAGAAAGTTTTGGTTACTGCAGGACCTACTCAAGAAGCTCTTGATCCTGTTCGTTTCTTGACAAATCATTCATCTGGAAAGATGGGCTATTCCATTGCACGTGCAGCATTTATACTTGGTGCCAAGGTACGATTAATTCATGGCCCTACATCATTAAAGCCAGTGCCTTATATTATCAATCAATCTATTACAAGTGCCCAGGATTTATTTGAATGTGTAAAAAGACATCATACACATTATGACTATATTATTATGTCAGCTGCAGTAGCTGACTATACACCTGTAGAAACATCTACAGATAAGATTAAGAAAAATGACAATGAACTTATTCTTAAACTAAAAAAGAATCCAGATATACTTGATTATATAGGGCATCATCAAGTTGAACATCAAGTGATATGTGGATTTGCGATGGAAACACAAGATTTAATTGAAAATGCATCAAAGAAATTAAATAAAAAACAATGTGATCTGATTATTGCGAACCATCTTAAAACAGAGGGTGCAGGATTCCAGGGTGATACAAATGTTGTTACTATTATTACTCAGGATTCTATGAAGGATATCGATAAGATGTCTAAATCAGATTTAAGCTATATTATCTTGAAAGAATGTATGAAAATAGGAGCTAAGAAATAAGAATGCTATTGGTTATAGATATCGGTAATACAAATATTACTATTGGTGTTTACAAAGAAGATCATTTAGTAGGTCGTTTTCGTATGACAACACGTATGGAACGTACATCAGATGAATATGGCTTAATGCTTCATTCATACCTTCAAGCATCTCACTTGAATGTAGAAGATGTGAAAGATGTTATTATTAGTTCTGTTGTACCAAAGATTAACTATTCTTTCTCAAGTTCCATTATTAAATACTTTCATATTAGACCACTATTTGTTGGCCCAGGTGTGAAAACAGGCATCAATATTCAAATTGATCATACATCTACTCTTGGTTCAGACCGTTTAGTAGATGCAGCAGGGGCATATTATACTTATGGTGGTCCATGCTTAGTTATTGATTTTGGTACAGCGACTACTTATGATGTTATTACAGAGAAAGGTGTTTTTATTGGCGGTGTAATTGCACCAGGCATCGGCATAGAAGCTGGTGTTCTTTCTTCTATGGCTGCTCAGCTTCCTGAAATTGAATTAGTCAAACCACAGCATATTATTGCGAAAAACACAGTCACTGCAATGCAGGCAGGGGTAGTCTATGGCTATATTGGGAAGACTGAATATATTATCAAGAAGATTAAAGAAGAGTATGGTCAGAATCTAAAAGTAGTTTCTACGGGAGGCTTAGGTAAGCTTATTGCGAAAGAAACTGACTTAATTGATATTTATGATCAGGAACTTACATTTAAAGGTTTAAAAATCATATATGATAAGAACAAGAAGGATCGTCACTGATCCTTCATTTTTTCCCTTCATTTTTTACAAATCTTATTGACACATATATTATTATTTGGTATTCTAAATAAGAACTCCTCGAGTGTTAGTGAGGCCGCATTCGTATAATGGCTATTATATCTGCTTGCCATGCAGAGGACGCCGGTTCGACTCCGGCATGTGGCTCCAATTTTAAAACTTCATATGCCGCATTCGTATAATGGCTATTATATCTGCTTGCCATGCAGAGGACGCCGGTTCGACTCCGGCATGTGGCTCCATTGAAATCAACTAGGCTAAGGCCTAGTTTTTTTTGCATCTTATACAATCATTTCTACAACTTAATAGGATAAGATGTCCAAATATAATCTATTATGTTATCATTTTTTTGACGGAGGAAGACTATGAAAACAAGAATTGAATTGATATCTGAAGATCAAAATGAAGAAGTCGTCATTAAATGCTATCAGATAACAGATGAAATACAAAGTGTGATCTCTTTCATAGAAAATGAAAAAAGAATAATTGGATACAAAAGGGGAACTGCCTATCTATTGAATATCAATGATATATATTATTTTGAAATAGTTGATCAAAAAGCATTTCTCTATTGTAAAAAAGAAATATATGAATCAAAGATGAAACTTTATGAATTTGAACAAGAAACAGAAGGTACATCATTCTTTCGTGCTTCTAAGTCACTTGTTATTAATGCAGATAAGATTGATTCTATCAAACCTTCCTTATCAGGAAGATTTGAAGTTGTACTAAAAAACAATGAGAAACTCATAGTATCTAGACAATATGTACGTGTACTTAAACACATGATTGGATTATAAGGAGAAGAAAAATGGATAAAAATGAAATGATACATACAATAACTATTCAATATTTTGTGATTTATACATTATCAATGTTTGCGACAATCTTGTTTTGTCATATAGATCAGCCTCAAATAAAAATGCTTCCTGTATCTTATTTAGGAGAGGTGGCAGTCTTTTCTTTTCTTGCCTGCCTTCCTACGACTATCTATTATTCTAAGTCTCAAAATGTATTAGTGAAGACTATTCTTCATACAACACTCTTAGAAATCATTCTTTTAATTGCTGGATATCAAATTGGTATGTATGAGGATGTCTTAGGAGGATTACTTTTCTTTTTCATAATACTTGTAGTAGATATTTTAGTCAGACTATTTAATTATTTAAATGATTGGCACCTTGCAAATGAAATGAATAAAGCTCTTAAGAGTAGAAAAGGGTGAACGTATGAACAGTATTGAAATTAAACATCTTACTAAAAGCTTTGGTGATATTAAAGCGGTAGATGACTTAAGCTTTAGTGTAGAAAAGGGGACTTTCTTCTCTTTTTTAGGTACCAATGGTGCTGGCAAAAGTACGACTATTTCTATGATATGTGGTGAACTTACAAGTGATACAGGAGAAATATACATTGAAGGCAAAGATACTAAAACACATATGAATGAAGTCAGAACTACTATAGGTGTTGTTTATCAAACTTCTGCATTAGATGATGTGCTCACAGTTTATGATAATCTAAAGTATCGTGCTGCTTTGTATGGTATTACAGGGAATTCTTTTAAGAAGAAACTAGAAGAACTCTCTATATTATTAGATTTCAAAGACTTTTTAAAGAAACCTTTAAATAAGCTATCAGGAGGACAAAGAAGACGTATAGATATAGCTCGTGCTCTTATTCATGAACCAGAACTTCTTATCTTAGATGAACCAACAACTGGTTTAGATCCTCAAACAAGAAAAACATTATGGAAAGTTATTGATAATTTAAGAAAAGAAAAACATATGACTGTATTTCTTACGACTCATTATATGGAAGAAGCAGCTGAAGCAGATCAAGTTGTTATTATTGATCATGGCCGTCAAATAGCTTCTGGAACACCACATGAATTAAAACAGAAATATGCTTATGATTATTTAAATATCTATCATGTAAAAGAAGAGGACATCAAGTCTTTAGGACATCCATATAGATATAATAAGGATCATTACACAATCCGTATTAATCATCCGGGTGTTGTGAAAGAAATGATTCTTCAAAAACCAGAAATGTTTAATGACTTTGAGCTAGTAAAAGGAAGAATGGATGATGTCTTCTTAAATGTAACAGGAAATAAACTCCCAGGAGGTGAACAATCATGAAACAACTTTATCATCTCACATTAAGACATACAGTATTATTCTTTAAGGATAAAGGACGTTTCTTAACAGCTTTAATTACACCTATTGTACTCATTGTTCTCTATATGACATTTTTAGGTACTATCTATCATGATTCACTAGATAGTATAGTGAAATACTTTAATGTATCTCAAAATACTATTGATGCTTTTGTGAATGGTTATCTCTTTTCTTCATTACTTGCGGTGAGTTGTGTCACAGTATCATTCTGTTCAAATATGATTATGGTACAAGATAAAGCATATCATAAAATAAAGGACTTACTCATAGCACCTGTCAGTAAAACAACATTAGCTCTTAGTTATTTTATTTCTACTTTACTTATCACTATGATTATTAATATAACTGCTTTACTTGCATGTTTTATTGTATTAGGTACAAGTTACTTTGTCTTACCAGTAAAGGATATATTATATTGTTTGCTAGATATCTTTTTACTTACTTTGTTTGGTGCATCTTTATCATCTATTATTAATTATTTCCTAACAACACAAGGCCAGATTTCAGCTGTTAGTAGTGTAGTGAGTGCAGGATATGGTTTCTTATGTGGTGCTTATATGCCTATTTCTCAATTTACACCTGCAGTACGTACATTTATTAAGTTCTTACCAGGAACATATGGCACATCGCTTATTCGTAATCATTTATTAAAAAGTTTATTTCTAAAACTAGGTACAAAAGTTCCTGTCAATGTAATGAATGAAATCCATCAAAATTTTGATATATCATTCAAGCTTATGGGACATACTGTAACACAAAGTATGATGTATCTGATTATGATTGGCACATGCTTTCTGCTTAGCTTAATTTACATATTCTTAAATCAATCAAAAATAAATATGTAAATTCTATGTATTTTTAATCCAAGGATTGAAAAATATGAGAAATAGTTTAAGATGTTTTTGTGGAGGGTTTTTAGTAGTGCCATGAAAATCTTAAAGAAATTGATTATTATTGTTGCATTGATGATTTGTTACGTATTTTCCAATGCAGTCAGTATTTATATATATAGTTTTAAAGATGATGCAAGAAATGCTGATGTTGCGATTGTATTAGGTGCATCTACATATAATGGGCATCCATCACCTGTTTATCAGGAAAGAATTAATCATGCTGTTGATTTATATAATAAGCATCTTGTAAAGAAAATCATTATGACAGGAGGATATGGAAAAGGAAATCCTGTGAGTGATGCTTATAATGCTAAGCTTTATGCAGTCGGTCAAGGTGTACCAGAAGATGATGTTCTTACAGAAGATCAATCTACAGTCACATTAGAGAATCTGATTAATGCGAAAAAGATTATGGATGTATATAATTATCAGACGGCATTAATTGTAAGTGATCCGTTACATATGAAAAGAGCTATGCTTCAAGCAAAAGATGCTGGGATTAAAGCATATACCTCTCCTACACATTCTTCTCGTTTTCGTACAAGAGATACGAAGTTTAAATTTCTTAAACGTGAAGTAATCAATTATATTGGTTATAAATGGTATCGTCTCTTTAAATCCTTTATCAAGTTGTGATAGAATAGAAATAGAAGGGTGAAGGGAGTTGTTAGTATGTTTATGATTAATACAGGATGTATATGCTGTGCAATTCTTGCATTGACATTTTTGTTTTATTATATAGTTTGTTCATGTCTTAAGGGATTAGGGGTTTATTGTATTAGTGCATTTAAGGATGTACCTCGTGAAGAAAGCCGTTATTATGATAAGAGAAGAATAAGCCGTGCTCAAAGAAGAGCATTTAAGAAATGGTTCATTATATTAAGCGTAGGTGCCATACTTTCTTATTTTATTAGTCAGTATTTTGCCTATATTGCGATTGGACTATGGGCACTTATATTCTTTAAAGATATCTTTGTAAAAAAAGAGAACTTATTCAGAAATTATCGTATCTAATGGCCTATCAGGCCATTATTTTTTTTAGAGGTTATTATGGAAAAAATATTACTTGTACTTATATGCATCCTAGGTATTGTAATGATGGTTAAAGGGCTGATTGCTCGTTTTAAATATCGTCTAAAGGCGACACGCTGTTCCTTGCAGGCTCCAGGAAAAATCATAGATATCAAACAGGATGAACTTTATCTCTATATCATGACAATTCAATATTATGCAGAAGGTAAGTTTATAGAAAGAAAACCTTGTATCACTTATTTTCAGATGAAATATTTTAAAAATAATAAACGTGTTACAGTGGACTATGATCCTAACTCTCCTGATACGTTTATCATTGAAGAAGAACTATTTCCTATACGATTCACTAATTTTCTTATATTTAGTGGTTTTGTATTGGTGTGTTGTGCTGCATTGTTTATCATTTGAGGTCAATTATGAAGAAAATAATAATACTTCTTGGTGTACTTTTAACAGCTTGTACACGATCTTCAATAACTAAAAATAAAAAATATATTAACTCAGAAGGAACGACATTAGAAACACGTATTCTTGTACCAAAAGGATATCAAAGAGAACAAAGTGATTTTGCTCATTTCTTACAGACATATCCGTTAAAGGAAAATGGTAGTCCTGTTCATTTATATAATGGAAAGAAGAAATTTAATCAAAATTCACAGATTGCTGTCTTTAAGCTTCCACTAGAAAATGAAAACCTCCAGCAATGTGCAGACTCAGTTATGAGAGTCTATGCAGAATATTACTGGAACACCAAACAATACGATAAGATTCAGTTTCATTTAAGCGATGGATTTTTATTGTCTTATAATAAATGGAGAGAAGGCAATCGCGTTGTTATTAAGAATGATCATGCCAGTTATGTAAAAAGTGCTTCCTATGATGATTCTTATGAATGCTTTAAAAAATACTTGCGTATTGTATTTGCCTATTCAGGAAGTGCGAGCATGATGAGTGAATCAACACCAATCAAATTAAATGAAATAAGAGCAGGAGATGTATTTTTGAAAGGTGGTTCACCAGGACATGTTGTTATGATTGTAGATGTTTGTACAAATAAAGAAGGTAAGAAGGCTTTATTACTTGCACAAGGCTATATGCCTGCTCAGGAATTTCATTTATTAAAGAATCCATCACATGATGATCCTTGGTATTATGAAGATGAAGTCAAATACCCATTTGAAACACCTGATTATACATTTGAGGAAGGTAGTTTAAGAAGATTATGTTATTGATGAATTTGTTTAGTGGTCACAGAATAGATCCATTACATATCAAGGAAGATGATATTTATCTAGAGGATATCGCTCATGCATTAAGTCTTATATGTCGAGGGAATGGTCATATTAAATATTTCTACTCTGTGGCTCAGCATTCTCTCAACTGCGCGAAAGAAGCACAAAGCAGAGGCTATAGTAAACATGTTGTTTTATCATGTTTATTTCATGATGCAAGTGAAGCTTATATGAGTGATCTCATCACTCCTATAAAAAAACAGATGAAAGAATACCAGATAATAGAAGACCAGCTACTGGAAACAATATTTCAAGCTTTTCATATTAAATTGAAGAATGATGAAAAAACAATCTGGAAAGAAATGGATCATCTATTACTTGAAGCAGAATTAAAAGAGATGATGCCTCTAGAAGAAAATAGAGCTTCTGTTACATTGATGAGTACACCTGATTTAAAGGAATATTATTATCGTGATATAGAAGAAGATTTCAAGGTTTATGCACTACAATTATTGGAGGATTTATAATGAAGATATTTGTTACCTATACATTTAGAAATAAAGAAGAGAGAGATGCCTTTTATCAAACTATTAGAGACAATCATATTCAGGAATTATCATTATTGGATGAAGGATGTCTCAAATATTCTTATACACCTATAGATGATACTGTTCTTTATTTACAAGAAGACTGGGTATCTGAAGAATTACAATTAAAACATTTGAAGCAGCCTCATATGGATATCTTGAAACAATTAAAGAAGCAATATTCGTGTCAAACAACAGTACGTCATGGAACTGCTTATTTAGAAACTGAACGTTTAATATTAAGAGAATTTAAAATAGAAGATGCAGCTGATATGTACCATCATTGGGCCAATGATGAAAAGGTCACTCGTTATTTGACTTGGCTACCTCATCAAAGTATAGAAGATACAAAGCAGTTACTTGCTTTCTGGATTAAGTTATATGAAAAGGGTGACTCATATAACTGGGGAATTGTAGTAAAGGAAAAGAGTATACTCATTGGAAATATTTCTGTCACAAAGATTGATCAAAAAACAAACACAGTAGAAATCGGCTATTGTATTGGGCAGGCTTATTGGGGTCAGGGATATGTTGCAGAAGCGCTTAAAGAAGTTATTTCTTACTTATTTAAGGAAGGCTATGATCTTGTACGTGCAAGACATGATAAAAATAATCCTCATTCAGGTAGAGTGATGCAAAAAGCAGGTATGAAATATGAGGGAACCTTTAGAAAATATGGAAAAAATAATCAGGGAGTGGTAGATGATGTTGTATATTCTATTCTTCCCGAAGAATTATAATAGGAGATCTTATGGAAGTTAGAGAAATATGCTTGGCACATGTCAAAGAGATATCACAATTGTTTAATGAAATATTCTCCAGGGAACCATGGAATGATGAATGGAATGAAGAGGACCTATCTATTTATATGCATGATCTAGTAGGTAATCGCTTATCTCTTTCTATTGGTTTATATGATGGAGATAGACTAATTGGAATTGCGTTAGGTCGTATCAAACATTGGTATAATGGAAGAGAATTCTGGATTGATGAATTTGGAATTATGACGGATGAGCAATCTAAAGGATTCGGCTCACAGTTTATGGATTTAGTTGTTGATTATACGAAAAAAAGAGGAATAGACCGTATTATGTTGATTACGGAAAGAGAATTTCCTGCTTATTACTTTTATCAGAAAAATGGCTTCAAAGAACAATCATCACAGGTCGTATTCATGAAAGAATATTAAAGAAATAGGTGTGTACTTTTGTGTACGCACTTTTTTGTCTTAAAAAATGTATAGTTTAATATTTTGATGACAAAATACACCCTATAAATTCCATATAATTACTATCATTTGCAAAATGAAAGCGCTATAATAGGAATGGTTAAAATGTATTGTAAGGAGATTGATAATATGAAACTATTAGAACCAATTAAAGTAGGTCCAATCACATTGAAAAACCGTATCATGTTCCCACCAATGACAACTGGCTATGAAGAACGTGATGGTTCAATTTCTAAACAGAGCTTCAACTTCTATAAACGTATTGCAGAAGGTGGCGTATCTTATATCGTACTTGGAGACGTCGCACCAGTAAATACTGTTTCTCCAACACCAAAATTATTTAAGGATGAACAGATTCCGGCTTATAAAGAATTAGCGGATGCATTACATGAATTTGATTGTAAATTAGGTATTCAGATTTTCCATCCGGAATATGATGTTCAGGCTCTAGCTGAAATGTTTAAGAAAGGTGATATGCAGGCTGCTCGTGCTAAATTACATCATGATATGCTTCATTTCACTGATGAAGTGACACCAGAAGCATTAAATACAATTCTTAAACAGATGGGTGAATGCGTAAGACGTGCTTATGAAGCAGGTGTAGATGTAGTAGAAGTTCATGGAGACCGTTTAGTAGGTGCTTTATGTTCTACAGTATTAAATCATCGTACAGATGAATACGGAGGAAGCTTCGAAAATAGAACACGTTTTGCATTACAGGTTGTTGAAAGCATTAAAGAACATGCCCCTCATATCTGTATTGATTATAAACTTCCAATCATTACTGATAACCCATTAAGAGGTAAAGGTGGATTAAAGATTGATGAAGCTGTTGAACTTGCTAAAAAACTTGAAGAAGCAGGCGTTAATATGATCCATGTTGGACAGGCTAACCATACAGGTAACTTGAATGATACTATTCCAGCAATGGGGACTCAGCCATATTGCTTCATGCAGTCATATACTAAGAGAGTTAAAGATGCTGTAAGTATTCCAGTATCTGCGGTAGGACGTATTGTTACTCCACAGAATGGTGAAGCCTTAATCAAAAATGGTATATGTGATATCGTAGGTTATGGACGTTCATTATTAGCTGATCCTGATTATGTTAAAAAGATTGAAGATGGACAGCCATGCAGAATTCGTTTATGTATGATGTGCAATAAGGGATGTACAGACTCTATCCAGAACAGAAAGTTCTTAAGCTGTGTCCTTAACGCAGAAAATGGTTATGAATATGAAAGAACAATTACACCTGCTGATACTAAGAAGAAGGTTGTTATTGTGGGTGCAGGACCTGCAGGTTTAGAAGCTGCTAGAGTTGCTGCAGTGAAGGGTCATGACGTTATTGTTTATGACAAGGATACTAAAGTAGGCGGACAGTTAAACATTGCTTCTGTACCACCTAGAAAAGAAGAAATGAATCGTGCTATTCATTATCTCGCAAATGAAGTAAAAGTATTAGGCGTTGATTTACGTTTAGGTAAAGCTGTTACTTGCGAAGATATCTTAGCTGATCAGCCTGATGAAGTTATTGTTGCAACAGGTGCTTCTAATTTCATCTTAAATATCCCAGGCAAGGATATGCCTCATGTACAGGATGCTTGGAAGGTACTTTCTAATGAACAGTTCCCAGCAGGAAGAATCGTTGTAATCGGTGGTGGACTTGTAGGTGCTGAAACAGCTGAATACCTTGCACTTAGAGGTAATGATGTCAGTATCGTTGAAATGATGGATATTATCGCAAAAGAAGAATCAACTACAATTCGTCCAGAAATGATGGCTGATTTTGAAAAGCATGGTGTTAAACAGTTCACTAATACTAAGGTAACAGAAATCACTGCAACTACAGTAGAAGCAGAAACTGCAGAAGGTAAAGTTTCTCTTCCATGCGATTATGTAGTATTTGCAGTAGGTGCTCGATCTAATGCATTTGACACAGCTGCATTAGAAGAAAAGAACATCCATGTGCAAACAATTGGTGATGCAAATAAGGTTGCAGACATCAATTCAGCTATTGAATCTGGTTATCTTGCAGCAAACGCATTATAAGAAGCTTAAGACAGGCTGTGCCTGTCTTTTTTGTGTTATAATAGGTTTCTCAAGGAGGTGAGACTATGGCATATGTTCCAACATATCTAGCGATAGATATTAAATCATTTTATGCATCTGTAGAATGTCTTGAAAGAGGACTCGATCCACTAGATACTAATCTTGTTGTTGCAGATGCTTCACGTACAGAAAAAACAATATGCCTTGCCGTCTCTCCAAGTTTAAAAGCCTATGGTCTTCCTGGACGTGCAAGATTATTTGAAGTGATTTCTAAACTAAAAGAACTCAATCATCAAAGAGAACCACTTGATGGAAGTTCTTTTCTTGCATCAAATCTTAATAAGAATAAACATAAAGCCATAGATTATATTATTGCGAAACCTCGTATGTCTCTCTATCTAGAATATTCAACACGCATTTATTCTATATATTTAAAGTATTTCTCTCCTGATGATATTCATGTCTATTCTATTGATGAAGTCTTTATTGATGCAACACATTATCTTGATACATATGAGTTAGATGCCTTTCATCTTGTTCAAAATATTATTCATGATATATACAAAGAGGTAGGTATTACTGTGACTGCAGGCATAGGAACGAATCTCTATCTTGCAAAGGTGGCTATGGATATTGTCGCTAAACATAAAGAACCAGATGAAAAAGGAGCACGTATTGCGTACTTAAACACATATGCCTATAGAAAACTATTATGGTCTCATACACCTTTGACTGATTTCTGGAGAGTAGGTAAAGGTGTCTCTAAGAAACTCAATAATATCGGGTTATATACAATGGGAGATATCGCAAGATGCTCATTAGAAGATGAAGAAAAACTATACAATCTATTTGGAGTCAATGCAGAACTGCTTATTGATCATGCCTGGGGCTGGGAACCTTGTACCATGTCTGCCATTAAAGCCTATAAAGCAATTTCTAAAAGTATAGGAACAGGGCAGGTATTATCATGTGCTTATGATTATAAGCAAACTGAAATCATTTTAAAGGAAATGATTGAATCCTTGAGTTTAGATTTATTTGAAAAGCATCTAGTGACTAATAAACTTGTTCTTACAATTGGCTATGATATTGAGAATATGAAGGATTATCGTGGAGAAATCATGGAAGATCGTTATGGAAGGAAACTTCCAAAGCATCTTCATGGAACAATTAATCTAGATAGATACACATCTTCTTATAAGCTCATGTGCGATGCCTTATTACGTTTCTATCACTTACATATAAATCATACACTTACAATAAGAAGAATTCAGCTCAATGCAACGCAGGTAAGAAGTGATGACGATATTCCTATGACCTATAAACAGCTTTCTTTGTTTGATGAAGAAAAGATAGAAGTGGATTTATCTAAAGAAAAGAAACTGCAGGGTGTAACACTTGATATTAAGAAGAAGTATGGCAAGAACGCCTTACTTAAAGGGGCCGACCTTCAGGAAGGTGCCACAACTAGAGAAAGAAATAAGATGATAGGAGGACATAAAGCATGAATTATGACGATATAATTAATATGAAACATCCTACTTCAACAAATCATCCAAGAATGTCCATGAATAATAGAGCGGCTCAGTTTGCACCTTTTGCGGCTTTTAAAACACATGTAGATAAAATAAGTGAAGCAGGAAGACTTACTACTCAAAAACGTGTATTAGATGAAGATCAAAGACAAGTATTAAATAGAATACTTAACAATCTACTTATTAATAAAAAAGAACATCCTTCTATCACGATAGATTATTTTCTAGAAGATGAGCATAAAGAGGGCGGATCTTATGTAACGGTAAGAGGGCAGTTTAAAGATATTGATGAAATCAATAAAAGAGTGCTACTACTAGATAAAACAACCATTCTCATCGAAGATATTTATCATATAAGTATACTAAAGGATTAAGACTGATTCATTTCAGTCTTTTTAAATGTTTAGCACTCAAATATTGACAATGCTAATAAAGGTGTGTATACTGTCTTTAGCATTTAAAATACTAGAGTGCTAAAGGAGGAGAATATAAGTAACTAAATATATTGACCGTTGTGATTGAATGCATTCAAAACCCCCTCAAAGGAGAATGTAAAAATGAACACAACAAATATCACAAATTATGAACTAAAGGATTTTGTTGAATTTTTAGGCGTAATTGTCAAGATATTATAATGTTGAGATAGAGAAGGAACTTTAAAGGCAAACCGAACCCAAACTAAGAGGCATTATTATACTTATAATCAGTATTTACTAAATCAAGTTGCATTTTTAAAATGCTTTTGTAATGTAAAAGAAATATTTGAATACCCACAAACCACAGGCTAGTGAAAAAAATATTTTATTAACGCCGATTAATAGGCGCTCATGAAGCTGAACTTGATGCATGGATTTTTCATTTGTACTATAATTAGGTTAGAAATCAGATGAAGAACTTATGCAGGATATTGTTTCAATACTTCATGTGTTCTCCTGCAGATTGCATTGGGTTTTGTAAGTATAAAAAAACTGATAGAAAGGGATGAGGAAATTGCTGAAGAGCTTCAAGACGGAAATAAATCCAACAGAGGGGCAGAAAGTCAGGATTCGTAAAACAATAGGTACTTGCAGATTTATCTATAACTTCTATCTTGCTCATAATAAGGAACTTCATGAAAGTGGCAAAAAGTTTATGAGCAGCAGCCAGTTTAGAGTATGGCTCAACAATGAGTTTCTTCCGAGCCATCCAGAATATTCCTGGATCAAGGAAGCTTATTCAAAATCAGTAACACAGGCAGTAAATAACGGACAGACCGCATTTAAAAGATTCTTTAATCACAAGAGCGCCTTTCCAAAGTTTAAAAAGAAAGGCAGATCTGATGTGAAAATGTATTTTGTAAGGAATAATTCAAAAGATTGTCTCTGTGAAAGACACCGAATCAAGATTCCGTCACTTGGGTGGGTCCGCATCAAAGAGAAAGGGTATATTCCCACAACAAAAGATGGATACGTAATTAAGAGCGGTCATGTCTCAACAAAAGCTGACAGATACTATGTTTCAGTTCTTATAGAAATCCCAGATAGAAGGACAGCTAATAATTCCAGTAAAGGAATTGGCATTGACCTTGGATTAAAGGACTTTGCGGTTGTTTCTAATAGAAAGACTTATAAGAACATCAATAAATCTGCAAAATTAAAGAAGCTTGAAAAGAAGCTTATTCGAGAACAGAGAAGTCTTTCTCGAAAGTATGAAAATATAAAGAAAGGAGAGCCCACTCAAAAGAAAAATATACAGAAACAAAGGCTCAAGATACAGAAGCTTCATCATAGAATTGATAATATTCGTACTGATTACATCAATAAGATAATCGCAGAGATAGTGAAAACCAAGCCATCTCATATAACGATTGAAGATCTAAACGTATCAGGAATGATGAAGAACAGACATCTTTCAAAGGCAGTTGCTTCGCAGAAGTTTTATGAATTTAAAACAAAGCTTCTAGCTAAATGCAGGGAGACTGGAATTGAACTTCGAATTGTAGATAGATGGTTCCCATCATCTAAGACATGTCATTGTTGCAAGCATATCAAGAAAGATTTAAAGCTTTCAGATAGAATTTTCAGATGTGACTGTGGCTATATCGAAGACAGAGATTTCAATGCTGCACTTAATCTGAGAGATGCTACAACTTACGAAGTTGCATAAATAAACGCAAACGTAAGTATGTACCGAAGGCTATTTCGGGAATTTAAGACTATGGAGTGCACTAGAACTTGTGAGTAGATATGATTTTGGTCAATCCAAAGCATGCACGATGACATAGTAAGTAATGTTTGTGAGAACTTACATTATCTCGATGTGAGTATGTTTAATCACATTTTGAGTGGCAGCGTATAAAAATGTCAGATAAGAAAGAATTTAAAGCAGAGTCTAAAAGACTCCTCGATTTAATGATTAATTCTATTTATACTCATAAGGAAATCTTCTTGAGAGAATTGATTTCAAATGCAAGTGATGCAAGTGATAAACTTTACTATAAAGCATTACAAGAAAATATTACAAGTTTCTCAAGAGAAGATATGGCTATCAACCTCATTGTTGATAAAGAAAATAGAACCCTTACAATTGCTGATGAAGGTATCGGTATGACTAAGGAAGAACTAGAAGAACATTTAGGTACTATCGCAAATTCTGGTTCTTATGAGTTCAAGAATGCCTTAGAAAAAGGTGTAAGCGACGTTGATATCATTGGTCAGTTTGGTGTAGGTTTCTATAGTGCCTTCATGGTGGCTGATGAAGTAGAAGTTTATTCTAAGAAATATGGTGAAGATAAAGCTTATTTATGGAAGAGTGATACAAGTGATGGCTATACTGTTGAAGAAGTAGAAAAGGCAGAACATGGTACTACAATCATTCTCCACTTAAAGAAGGATACAGAGGAAGAAGATTATAGTAAGTATCTCGATCAGTATGAAATTGAAAGACTTGTTAAGAAATATTCAGACTACGTTCATTACCCAATCAAGATGGATGTAACTACTTCTAGAAAGAAGGAAGACAGTGATGAATATGAAGATGTTGTAGAAAACAAGACTTTAAACTCACAGGTTCCTTTATGGAAACGTCAGAAGAAAGATATCACAAAAGAAGAATATGATGAATTCTATAAGGCTAAATTCAATGATTTTGAAGCTCCTCAGAGAGTCATGCATAATGTTGTAGAAGGTGCTGTTTCTTATACATCATTACTATTTATCCCATCTAAAACACCTATGAATTACTATTCACAGGATTATAAGAAAGGCTTACAGCTTTATTCTCGTGGTGTCTTCATCATGGATCATGCAGAAGACCTAGTCCCTGAACATTTCAGATTTGTAAAGGGTCTTGTTGATTCACAGGATTTAAACTTAAATATCTCTCGTGAAATGTTACAGCACGATAGAAAGATGAAGGTTATTGCAAATAAGATTGAAAAACGTATCCAGACTGAACTTGAAAAGATGCTTAAGAATGACCGTGATGAATATATAACATTCTTTAAAAACTTCGGTATGCAGTTGAAGTTTGGTATTTATAACAGTTATGGCATGTTGAAAGATAAACTTCAGGATTTATTGATGTTCTATTCTTCTGATAAGAAAGAACTTATTACATTAAAGGAATATGTAGAAGCTATGCCTGAAGATCAGAAGGAAATCTATTATGCTTCTGGTGAAACAGTAGAAAAATGTGATTTATTACCACAAGTAGAAGCAGTTAAGTCTAAAGGCTATGATGTTCTTTATATGACTGATAATGTGGATGAGTTCTGCTTACAGATGATGAGAGACTATGATTCTAAGACATTCAAGAATGTCACTCAAGGTGATTTAGACTTAGAAACAGAAGATGAAAAGAAAGAACTTGAACAGAAGACTGAAGATAACAAGCCGTTACTAGAAATCGTTAAGAAGGCTTTAGGTGATAAGGTACAAGATGTTAAATTATCTCATCGTTTAAAATCTCATCCAGTATGTCTAGCAAGTGGTGATGGCGTTTCATTTGAAATGGAAAAGGTATTAAACCAGATGCCAGATGCACAGGGTATCAAAGCAGGAAGAATTCTTGAAATTAACCCGGATCACGATTTATTTAAATCATTGCAGTCTGTTTATGAAAAAGAACCTGTAAAGATTGATGAATATGCATCTATCCTATTTGATCAGGCTTTACTTATTGCTGGATTCTCTATTGATGATCCTGTAGATTTCTCTAATAAGATCACAAAGCTTATGATTGAGGCTTCTAAATAACAATTTGATTTGATATAATGAGAGCAGAAAAGAGGGATTTTTATGAAATTATTCTTATCTGCTCTTTGTTTATGTGCGAGCGGGTTATTAATATTTGTTTCTTTTAAATTGATTTATGCTTATACAATGATTGACCAGTTTCATGATGCATCATTAAAATGGATTGAAGCACTAAAAGGGAAGGATGAAGATTTAGAAAACATCCAGATGATCTTGTCTCAATATGAAAAACCAATTGATTTTACTTATAAAGTTTTTCATAAAATACACTCTTTTATGAAATAAATCATCTAAAGTTTACGAATAACATAAATATATATAGAAAATATAGATTTTACATAAAAATATGAAAAATATCATTTTTCTTGTTGACAATTAAAATCGTCTGGTTATAATAAGACACATACAAAGAAAACTCAATGACAAAGAGAGTAGTTTAACTGGAAATTGCAGCGAGCTGGCGTAGGTGAGAGGTCAGCATGGAAAGTTGAATGAACCGCACTTTTGAGAGGATGGTCTGAATACATAGGGTCATCGGTGTTCCGCCTTAAGGATAAGAGAGGATTTAGGAATAAATCAAGAAGAGTGGTACCGCGTTAATTGACGTCTCTTGCGAAAGCAAGAGGCGTTTTTGTTTTCTTAATATTAAAAAAGGAAGGGCATATTTATGAAAAAATTATTAAGCGTAGTATTAGTTATGTTACTTGCTGTTGGAATGACTGGTTGTGGATCATCATCTAATGGTAAAACTGAATTATTAATTGGAGTATCTCCAGACTATCCACCATATGAATCTTATAACAATAAGAAAGAAGTAGTTGGATTTGACGTTGATATGACTAAAGAATTAGTTAAGATCATGAATAAGAATGGTGGAAACTATTCTTACAAATTTAAACCTTTAAGTTTTGATGCTATTTCATCTTCAATCACTTCTGATCAGGTTGATTTAGGTATTTCTGGTTTCACTTATCATAAAGAATGGAAAAACATTCTTTGGTCTCATGCATATAACACTTCTGAACAGATTGCTTTAGTAAAGGGTGATTCTCCTTTCTCAAAAGTATCTGATCTTGAAGGTAAGAAGGTTGGTGCTCAGTTAGGTGCTACTGGTGTAGATGCTGCTAAGAGCATTAAAGGTGCTACTGTTACAACTGTTAAAGATGCTAAGATCTTAGTTGAAACTTTAAAATCTGGTGGATTAGATGCTGTTGTTCTTGATGGTGCTGTTGCTGAAAACTATGCTAAGAATGCTGGTTTAAAGATGATTGATGAACCATTAATCAAAGAAGAAAACATGATCATCACTAAAAAGGGTAACGACAAGTTAATGAAAGACGTAAACAAAGCTGTTGATGAATTTGTTAAGTCTGACAAATACAATGAATTAAAAACTAAATGGGGTTGCTAATTTATTAAATATATAAGTGCAGACATGTTCTGTCTGCACTTAATTTTTTATTATTAAGGAGTTAATGCGAATGAAAACAATTATGGATATTCTTACGCTCTCTAATATTCAATTCATGATTTTCACTGGCGCAAAGTATTCTCTATTGCTTGCAATGGGGGCTTTGTTCTTTGGTGTTATTCTTGGAATTATTGGAGCGGCTTTAAAACTTTCTAAACATTTTGTATTAAGAGCAATCGGTAATGTTTATGTAGAAATCTTCCGTGGTACGCCGATGTTATTACAGATCATGTTCTTATATCTTGCAGTACCTACTGTTGTTCAGTCTATTACAGGACAAAGATTCCAGGCTGATCCATATGTATGTGGTTTAATTGCTATGAGCTTAAACAGTGGTGCTTATCAGGTAGAATTAATTAGATCTGGTATTTTAGGTGTTGATAAAGGTCAGTGGGAAGCATGTGAAACAATTGGGTTAAACTATGTTCAGACCATGCGTTATGTTATCTTACCACAGGCATTTAAACGTATTATTCCACCTCTAATTAGTGAATTTATTACATTAATTAAGGATTCATCACTTATTTTCACAATTGGTGCAGTAGAATTACTTGCCACTGCAAGTGTTATTGGTGCCAATACATTTAACTATCTTGTACCTTTAACTGCAACAGGTGCTATTTATTTAGTAATGACACTTTGTATTTCAGCTATTGCAAGATATGTAGAAGGGAGATTAGCTGTCAGTGACTAACGATATTATGATCCAGGTGGATCACATTACAAAAACATTTGGTAAATTAAAAGCTGTAGATGATGTTTCTCTTACATTAAAGAAGGGGGAAATTGTCTGCCTTATTGGACCTTCAGGTAGTGGTAAGAGTACAGTATTAAGATGTATTGACCATTTAGAAAAGCCTGAGGCAGGTTCTATCTATATCGATGGTGAACTTTTAAAAGAAGGAACACCTCAATATACTAAACTTAGAGGAAAGATGGGATTTGTATTCCAGCATTTCAACTTATTCCCTAATATGACTGTATTAGAAAATCTTACTTTAGCACCATTAAAGGTTATGGGTATGACTGAAGAAGAAGCTAATGCTGTAGCTATAAAGTACTTGCAGAAAGTAGGTCTTGAAGATAAGAAGGATACTTATCCTAATAAATTGTCTGGTGGTCAGAAACAGAGAGTGGCTATTGCAAGATCTCTTTGTCTAAATCCAGAAGTGATGTTATTTGATGAACCTACAAGTGCATTAGACCCAGAAATGGTTATTGAAGTCTTAGAAGTTATGCAGGATCTTGCTAAACAGGGTATGACTATGATGGTCGTTACTCATGAAATGGGATTTGCTAGAACTGTTGCAGATCGTGTTATATTCTTAGAAAACGGAAAAATCGTAGAAGAAAATGATTCAGAAACTTTCTTCTCTCATCCAGAAAGTGAAAGAGCGAAAGATTTCTTATCTAAGGTTATGCATTAATAAATAAAGGAGAAAGAAGACGTGTATTTAAAGGAATTTGATGTAGAAACATGGATGACGAACCATGAACAAAATTGTCAATACAATTTAGCCGATACATGTGTATCAGACATGTCCATTCATGAATTAGAATCTCTGATTCAAAAAGATCTTATGGGAGATCTTATGCATATGCGTATGGATTATGGACCTATTACAGGCTCTGATTCTTTAAAGGATGCGATTCTTTCTTTATATAAGACAGGAACAAGAGATAATATTGCAGTCGCTCATGGGGCGATTAATGCTAATGAACATGTAATGGATACTTTACTCAATAAAGGAGACCATGTCATTGCATTAACACCTTCCTATGAGCAGTTCTATTCTTATCCAGCATCTTTAGGGTGTGATTATGACTTAATAGAACTTGACGAAGACAATAACTGGGAACCTGTCATAGAAGATTTTAAGAAACTTATTAAGCCTGAAACAAAAATGTTTATATTAAATAGTCCAAATAATCCTACGGGTACTGTAATTAGACAATCTTTGATGGAAGAGTTAATTGAGCTTGCAGGAAGTCATTCTATCTATATTCTTGTGGATGAAATCTACCGTGGTATGAATAATACTCTATGTGATAGTATTTCTGATATGTATGAATTAGGTATTGCGACAGCCTCTTTATCTAAAGTATACTCTTTTGCAGGTCTTAGATTAGGATGGATCAAGGGACCTAAAGAACTCATTGATGAAATCAATTTTAGAAGAGATTATACAATAATCTCTACGGGTCCATGGAATGATTATTTGGCTACTGTCGTATTAGAAAATAAGGATTTAATACTTGATAGAAGCAGACATATCATTGCTGAAAACAAGAGAATATTAAAAGAATGGCTTGAAAAAGAAGACCTTGTTGAATGTGTCATACCAGAAGATGGTACTGTATGTTTCTTACATTATTTATTTGATATGCCCTCAAAAGAAGTATGTGAGAAATTACAGAATGACACAGGTGTATTCTTTGTGCCAGGTATGGCATTTAATAAGGAGTATCATTTACGTTTTGGTTTTACTTCAGATTCAAAAATAATCAAGGAAGGATTAGAAACATTTTCTTCCTGGATTCATTCGCATATTAAAGAAGCAGATTAATTGCTTCTTTTTTATTATATGCAAATGATTTGCATATTCATTGACATAGATATGAGAATCATTATAATACAATATGCAAATCATTTGCATCGGAGGTATTCAATGAAACAATATCGTACTAAATATAAAGATGTTATTATTGACTATATGAAACAGAATGAAGATCATCGTTTATGTGCTAAGGATATCTATCAAGCATTAGTTGATAAAGGATTAAATGTGAATCTTGTGACAGTTTATCGTAATTTAGATAAATTATCACAGCAGGGATTATTGCAGAAGCATACACTTTCAGATGAAGACAGTGTGTATTATCAATATGCCAGAGAAGAAAAGTGCAATCATCATCTTCATTTATTATGCAAGAAATGTGGGAAAATAACTCATTTAGAATGTGATTTGATGGATATCATTCGTACTCATTTACTAGAAGATCACGGCTTTGAGATTGATTGTAAGGATTCTACAATTGTAGGATTATGTAAAGATTGCAGGGAGACTACTCATGCTTAAAAGGATTGGTTTATTGATTCTCTCTTTATTATTGATGACAGGCTGTACAACGCCGACTAAAGAGCAATCTTTTAATATCGTTGTCACTAATTTTCCTTGTTATGATTTTGTTCGTGCAATTACTAAAAATGATCCGGATATCTCTATAAAGATGCTTATTAAACCAGGAATGGATTCTCATTCCTATGAACCAACACCACAGGATATGGTTGCTATTAAAGAGAGTGATTTATTCTTTTATGTAGGAGGAGAATCAGATGATTGGGTGGGTAGCCTGCTTGCAGATATGAATCCAAAAAGAATTGTAAAGATGCTTGATCTTGTTTCAAATCTTAAGCTTGAAGAACATGTTGAAGGGATGGAAGAAGAAAAACATGAAGAACATGATGAACATGAAGAAGAATATGATGAACATGTCTGGACAAGTCCTAAAAATACAATGGAGATTGTCGAAGGATTAAATAAAAGAATGTGTGCTTTGGACAAAAATCATGCCTCAAAGTTTAATAAGAATACTGAAAACTATATTGAACAGATTGCGTCTGTTGATTATTCGTTTAAACAAGTAGTTAAAAATGCGAAAAGAAAAGACATAGTTGTAGGAGATCGTTTTCCTTTGCTCTATTTTGCGAAAGAATATGGTCTTACATATAGTGCAGCATTTCCAGGATGTTCTGAACAGACCGAACCAAGTGCTGCAACAATTTCATACCTCATCGATAAGGTTAAGAAGGATCACAATCCTGCTATATTTAAAATTGAATTATCCAATGGACAGATAGCACGTACTATTTCTGAAGAAACAGGTACAAAAGTACTCACTATTCAAAGCATGCATAATGTGAGTGCAGAAGATTTTAATAATGGTGAAACATATGTTTCAATTATGCGTAAAAACGTAAAGGCGGTAAAGGAGGCACTTCAATGAAGACACTTATAAAAGTGGATCATTTACATCTAGGTTATGACAATCAAGAAGTGATTAATGATTTATCTTTTGATATACAACAAGGTGATTTTATTACAGTATTAGGACAAAATGGTGCAGGTAAAAGTACCCTTATTAAGGGACTGCTTGGTCTTATCAAACCTATGGCAGGACAGATCACATATTATATGAATGAAAGAGAAATAGGTTATATGCCTCAGGAAACTAAGGTAGATCGCCACTTTCCTGCCTCTGTATATGAAATAGTATTATCTGGAGCATTAAATAGAGTTGGTTATCGACCATTCTTTAACAACAAAGAGAAGAAACTGGCTGTAGAATGTTTAAAGACACTACATATAGAGAATTTAAAAAACAGTTCTTTTGGAGAATTATCAGGAGGACAAAGACAGAAGGTCCTACTTGCAAGAGCCCTCTGCGCAACAAGAGAATGCCTTGTTCTAGATGAACCTTCTAATAATTTAGACTATGATTCTAAAGAAGAATTTTATGCTGTCTTAAAAGAACTTCACCAAAAAGGTCTCACTATTATTATGATTACTCATGATTTAGCCTCACATGAAGTCATTGGTAATAAAATTCTTCATCTAGATAAAGATAATTATAGAATGGAGGAAGTAAAATAATGAGTACATTACTCCATATGTTTAACTATACATTTATTATTCGTGCATTTATTGTCGGTTTACTCATTTCATTATGTGCAGCAATGCTCGGTGTAAATCTTGTATTAAGAAAGAATGCGATGATTAGTGACGGGTTATCCCATGTTTCTTTTGGTAGCTTTGCGATTGCAACAGTACTTGGCGTAGCACCACTTTATTTAGCTGTGCCAGTCGCAATTATTGCGGCAGTGGCTATTCTTAAACTCAACAACAATCATCATATTCATGGTGATGGTGCTATTGCAGTTTTATCATCTAGTTCACTTGCCATTGGAATCATGGCTATCTCACTCACAAGTGGTGTCAATACAGATATCAATAATTACTTGTTTGGTAGTATCCTCTCACTCAATAATCAGGATATGATAATTAGTATTGTATTGTCTTTGGTTGTATTAATACTCTATGTCTTCTCTTATCACAAGATGTTTGCTTTGACTTTTGATGAAGATTTTGCGAAAAGTACAGGTATTAACGTAGAATTCTACAACATCATTATTGCGATACTTTGCTCATTGACAATTGTACTTGGTATGCGTATGATGGGCGCATTACTTATTTCAAGTTTGACAATCTTCCCCTGTCTTACATCCATGTATTTCTGCAAGGATTTCAAACATGTAGTAATTTCTTCTGCCATCCTTTCTTCTATTTGTTTTATTATTGGTTTATCTATTTCTTATCTCTATGCAGCTCCAACAGGTGCTTCTATTGTCATTGTGAATTTAGTTGTTTTATGTATTACACAGCTAATACATAATGTCAGTACAAAATAGTAATTAAGTCTTTTCATTATCTTATAATTCTTATATAATGTTTACTCGTGGGAGCGTAAGAATATGGAAATCGATTTATCAAAGCCGCTTCCTGATGAAGTTGTATTTATCCTTCGTTCTAAAGCTTATGAATTTCAGAGGGATGGCGTAGAAAAGATTGTTGCACAAGATATTGAAGATTATCTAAGAAATGTCACATGGAGAAATAAAGTATCTCTTTCTTTTTGTGATATGATTGATGATATTATGTCTTTGCAGTTCTCAACAATTTTTGAATATCTACAAGCTAAAGTCATTAAGGAAGCAGAAACTAAAAACTTAGCAGACTTTCAAAGTCTGATCATGAAATAACTCATTATTTCAAATAAAGGTGGCTTAACAGCCACTTTTTGATTAGAACACTTATTTTGACTTTTATGCCTATATTTATTAATATAGTAAGGTAGTTAATTTTAAAGAGGTTATTTATGAAATATAAAACAATACAATTAAGCCATACAGAAGAAATTATGCAAAAATATGGTGTCAATTCTTTAATGGCTAAAGTAATAGAAAGTAAAAAAATAGATCAAAAACAATTTGAAGCCTTTATGGATCCTCATCTTATATATCATGATTTCTCTTTGTTTGAAGAATCTGACGAAACACTCGAGCGTATTGAAGAGGCAATAGAGAATAAAGAAAAAATCTGCATTTATGGAGATTATGATTGTGATGGTATTCTTGCGACAGCTATTCTTGTACAGGCTTTTCATGAACGAGGTGTAGAAGTAGGCTATCATATTCCAAATCGCTTTACAGATGGTTATGGCCTTAATATAACTCGCGTAGAACAGATGGCAGAGAAGGGCTATTCTTTGATTATTACTGTAGATAATGGAATCAAGGCATTTGATGCAGTAGAAAAAGCAGGAGAACTTGGTATTGATGTGATTATAACTGATCATCATGCATTTGATGCTGAAGTACCTGTAGCTTATTCTATTATTCATACAAAGATGTCACCTCGTTATCCTTTTAAAGAAATATGTGGTGGCTTTATAGCTTATAAGCTTGCAGCAGCTCTTTTAAAACATCATGATCCCTATTTGTTTACTTTAGCAGCTATTACAACTCTATCTGATATGATGCCATTATTGGATGAAAATAGAAGCTTGGTAAAACGTGGCTTACAATTCATGAAACAATATAAATACCCTGCATTAGAACTGTTAAAAGGAAGTAGAGACTATGATGTGACAACCGTTGGTTTTACAATAGCACCTCGTATTAATGCCTTTGGCCGTTTACCTGAACTCGTAAATCCGGTATGCTTAGTAAAGTACTTTTTAAAAGGAACAAATCCTGCCTACTTAGAAAAGGTATCAAATTATGCATCTAAAGTGAATTCTAAGAGACAATCCATGACGACTTCCTTATATAAGGAAGCAGTGACTGATACTACCTCACCTTGCTTATTCTATGGATCAGAAGATATGCATGAAGGATTAGTGGGACTTGTAGCTGGTAAGTATGCCAGAGAATATGAACAGCCTGCATTTGTCATGCATTATGATTCTAAAAAAGAAATATATAAGGGGAGTGCGAGAGGAATTGATGGTTTTAACATCTATGATTTCTTTAAGCATCATGAAGATCTCTTTGTACAATATGGTGGTCATGCGATGGCAGGTGGTTTCACTATCACAAAGTCAAACTATCCTTTAGTCTATGATGCTCTTGTCAATGATTTACAGGACTGTCATTTTGAAGTGAGTGAATCAGTGATTCCTATTACTCTTGATGATACGACAATTCATAATGTAGAAACTTTAAGTTTACTCGCTCCTTATGGTGAAGAAAATAAAGCACCACTCTTTATTATGGAAGATGTTACGTGTAGTAGAGTAGACCGTTTGTCTGAAGGTAAACATTTGAAATTCCATTTAGGAGATGAACAGGTTTCTGCCCTTGCTTTTAATAAAGGGCAGAAGTATGAGGAAGTTGTACATAAAGAGTCTATGACTTTGGTGGGTACTTTATCTATCAATGTTTTTAGAGGAAATAAGTCAATTAACTTTATTGTAGAAGAAATCTTATAATTCATATAATCTGTAAGGATTTATTTTTGAATTTATACTGTATTCATCGTTTTGTGATGATATAATAATGTATTGTATAGGAGGATTCGTTATGGATTTTAAACAGCATATTGCATCTATTCCAGGATTTCCAAAAGAAGGAATTATCTTTAGAGATGTAACACCTTTATTAGAAGACAAGGATGCATTCAAAGCTTGTATTGATGATTTAGCAGCACATGCAAAGGATTTAGGTGCTGACATCGTTGTTGGACCTGAATCAAGAGGATTCATCTTTGGATGTCCAGTGGCTTTAGAATTAGGATGTGGTTTTGTACCAATCAGAAAGCCAGGAAAATTACCAAGAGAAACAGTAAGCAAGAAGTATGATCTAGAATATGGATCAAATGAAATCTTCATGCATAAAGACAGCATCAAGCCAGGTATGAAAGTTTTGATTGTCGATGATTTACTTGCTACTGGTGGAACTGTAGAAGCAGCTGCTGCACTTATTGAAGAAATGGGTGGAGAAGTTGTTGGTATGGAATTTGTTATTGAACTAGAAGAATTAAAAGCAACTGAAAAATTAAGTAAATACAATATTTATTCTCAGGTTAAATACTAATGGAAAACTCCTTTTTTGGAGTTTTTTATTTAAATGAATTTATATTTCTGATTAACACAAATAAATAGGAAATATCAGAATTAGTGAAGTGATATTTGTATCATTCCATTCTTAGTCTCTTTTTGTTGTGAGTGAACTATGTTATAATTGAGGTAATATATGAGGGGGGTGTTATTATGAAATATAAAGGCGCAGGGGACCCAATGAGTTACGACGACGTCCTTGCTCTTGTTAAGACATATATCACAAAAGAAGAAAGCTTGGCTCTGATCCAGAAAGCTTATGATTTTATCATGGTGAAGCACAAGGAACAGAAAAGAAAAAGTGGTGAACCCTATACAATTCATTTGATCTGGGTTGCTTATATTCTTGCAACATTACAGACTGGACCAATCACTATCGCTGCTGGATTACTTCATGATGTCATGGAAGATTGTGATGTACCTCGAGAAGAAATGATTGAAAAATTTGGTGAAGAAGTCACTACACTTGTAGAAGGTGTTACAAAGATTACTAAGATGCCTTATATGGAAGAAAGTGATTTCCATGCTGAAAATCATCGTAAAATCTATATTGCGATGGCTAAGGATATTCGTGTTATCTTGATTAAATTAGCTGATAGACTTCATAATATGCGTACGCTTCAATATATGAGCCCTGAAAAGCAGCAGCGTATTTCTAGAGAAGCATTAGAAGTCTATGCGCCAATAGCGCATCGTTTAGGTATTAATGATATTCGAGTAGAATTAGAAGATTTATGTTTATTTTATCTTGATCCAAAAGCCTATAAAGAAATTGCTGCGCTCCTTGATAAGAAGAAGAGTGAAAGAAAAGATTCAGTTGATGCAATGATTAAGTCAGTGGAAAAGAATCTTGAAGGCACAAATATCAAATATCGTATTAAGGGTCGTGCAAAGCATATTTATTCTATCTATAAAAAGATGGTTTATAAGCATAAGCGTTTTGATGAAATCTATGATTTAAATGCTTTGCGTATTATTGTACAAACTAAGAATGAATGTTATGAAGTATTAGGTATCATGCATGAAAAGTATCGTGCGATTCCTGGACGTTTTAAGGATTATATTGCCATGCCTAAGCCTAATATGTATCAGTCATTACATACATCTGTTATTGGTGAAAAGGGCTATGTATTTGAAATCCAGATTCGTACTGAAGAGATGGACGAACTCGCTGAAAGAGGGGTTGCATCTCATTGGCGTTATAAAGAAGGTAAGAAGTATAATGCGAAACAGGAACAGAAGGAAATTGGAGAAAAGCTTCAGTGGATGAGTGAGTTCATTACTGTAAGTGATGAAATGAAGGATAATGAGGCTAAAGATTTTTATAATACGTTACAGCGTGATATCTTTGAAGCCAATGTTTATGCTTTAACACCTGCAGGTCGTATTGTGGAATTACCGAATGGGTCTACACCGATTGACTTTGCTTATCGTGTTCATACAGAAGTTGGACATCATGCGGTTGGAGCAATTGTGAATGGTGTTATGGTTCCTTTTGATACCAAATTAAAAACAGGTGATATCGTAGAAATCAAGACCAATAAGAATTCTGGTCCAAGTGAAGGCTGGCTGAAGTTTGTAAGAACAGCGGGCGCTCGTAATAAGATTCGTCAATATATCACAAAACATGAAGAAGAAAATAAAAAACAGATTATTGAAGAAGGAAGAAGACTTCTTAGGGATGAAATCAGGGCAAGACAGCTTGATGAGAAGACTTATATGAGTCCAGATACTTATAGAACATATCTTGGCTCATTTGGTGCCAATACATTTGATGATGTACTTTTCGCATTAGGTAAGAAGCATGCGACTGCTTCTACACTTCTAGATAAGGTGGCTCCGCAAAAAAGAGGTTTCTTTGATAATTTGTCACAGATTCTTCGTCACAATAACAATATTCAGGAATTAAATAAGAAACATGAAAAGAGTATTGGTGTGGCAGTCACTGGTGTAGATGGATTAAAGATGCAGTTATCTAAATGTTGTAATCCTATTCCTGGTGATAAGATTGTTGGTTTCGTATCTAAAGGACTGGGAATCAAGATTCATCGCGCGGATTGCCCAAACGTCAAGAGTGTCGCAAAAGGACGTTTGATTGATGTTTATTGGGATTATCCTAATATTGAACAGAAGCGCTTTAATGTGGATCTGGAAGTCGTTGGACTAGACCGTCCTAATTTATTAAGTGATATTGTAACTTGCTTAAGTCAGGTGAAAGTGAATATTCTTAAGATCAATGCGAATATTATGGATTTAGATGCCCATATTCGTTTAACATTATCTGTAGAAAATGCAGAAATCTTACAGAATACAATTGATAACATGAATAAAGTACAAGGTGTTGCAGAAATTCGCCGTGTTATTCATTAGTGGCGAAAAACTCATAGGCTTACCTATGGGATGAAAACCAAATAATTTTTACAATTTACAATTGAGATTAATAAAATCAAAGTATTGAATAATGAATCAAAATAGTATAAACTAAACATCAGGGAGATTGATTATACTTCCATATCGTAAGATAAAAATTTACCGTTAATGTGGTCGTTGGACTGCTTGGTAATAGAAGTTCTTACTTAAATAGATTTACACTTGTATTCCAAAGTCTAAAAATGATGTACGATTACAAGCTAAACTTGACAGTAAGAACCCCACAGGCTTGCCCGTGGGAGTAGTCAGTCATTAGTGACTTGAATTAAATATACTTTTGATTTATAATCACCTTATATTCAGTGAAGAAGATTAAATAACGGACATTCATAGAGAGGTCATGGCTGGTGGAAATGACTAATGAGAAGTTATGGGACACTTTGGAGAATGCTTTAAAAAAGCACGTTGGTAACGTTATAACTAAATAAAGTGCATGATTTATTCATGAACTAAGGTGGTACCGCGTATAAAACGTCCTTAGATTGAGGGCGTTTTTTTATTGTTTAAAAAGGAGGAACCTATGAAATACAATAGACCAAGAGGGACAGTAGATATTACCCCTGGAAATTCAGAAAAATGGATTGAAATGGAACAGCTATTAAGAACTGTTGCAGCAAATTACAACGTAAAAGAAATGCGTACACCAATCTTTGAGCACACAGAACTATTTAGTCGAGCAGTTGGTGATACTACAGATGTAGTGACTAAAGAAATGTATACATTTAAAGATAAGGGAGATCGTTCTCTTACTTTAAGACCAGAAGGTACTGCTGGTATTGCGAGAGCTTATGTAGAAGATAAGATGTATGCTTTACCTGAAAAGCTACAGAAAGTTTACTATATGGGACCAATGTTCAGATATGAACGTCCACAAAATGGTAGACAGAGACAGTTCCATCAGTTCGGTGTAGAAATGTTAGGTGTTGAATCACCATATGTAGATGTTGAATGTATGCTTATGGCGGTGACTATCGTTGAAGCATTAGGTATTAAGAATATCAAATTGCATATCAACTCATTAGGTGATGATGAATCAAGAACTGCATATAGAGAAGCTTTAAAGGATCATTTCAGACCTGTGCTTAATGATTTATGTGAAGACTGTCAGGCTCGTTTTGAAAAGAACCCATTAAGAATTCTAGACTGCAAAGTCGATGCAAAAAATCCAGTAATGGCTTCTGCTCCTCGTACAATTGATTATTTAAGTGAAAAAGCGAAAGCACATTTCGATAAAGTCTGCAATTTATTAGATGATTTAGAAATCGAATATGTTGTAGATACGAATTTAGTAAGAGGATTAGACTACTATTCTCATACAGTATTTGAAATCATCAGTGATGATCCAAAGTTAGGAGCTGGCTCTACTATTGGTGGTGGAGGGCGCTACAATGGTCTTGTTGAAGAACTTGGAGGTCCTGCGACTCCTGGTGTAGGCTTTGCATTTGGTATGGAAAGACTAATGCTTGCATTAGATGATGAAGATGATGAAGAAAATGGTATTGATGTTTATGTTATGCCATTAGGTGATGAAGCAAGAGATTTAGCGATGCAGATCATCACAATGCTTAGAGCAAACGGCTTTACTTGTGATATGGATTATGCAGGTAGAGGCTTAAAAGGACAGTTCAAGTCTAGTGACCGTTTTGGTGCTCATCTTTCTATTATTATTGGTGAAGATGAAGTAAAGGGTGAATATGTAAATATCCGCTGCAATCATTCTAAAGAACAGAGTGAAGTTAAATTAGAAGATATCTTAAGTTATATTGAAAATCATTATGAAGGAGATCATGAACATGAATAGAACTCACAACAATGGAGAACTAAGAATCACTGATGTCAATAAAAAAGTAGAACTTATTGGCTGGGTAGCTAAAAAGAGAAACTTAGGTGCTTTAGTCTTTGTAGACTTAAGAGACCGTCATGGTATTACACAGGTAATATTTGATGAATCTTTCAATGAACAGTTAAAAGATGTTAAGAACGAATATATTCTTGATATCAAAGGTACTGTCGTAGAAAGAAGTTCTAAGAACCCAGATATGCCAACTGGTGATATTGAAATCCAGGCTGAAGAAGTAAAGATTGTCAATAAGGCTGCGACTACTCCTATGATTATTGCGGATGAAACTGATGCCTTAGAAGAAACAAGAATGAAATATCGTTATCTTGATTTAAGACGTCCAGCTCTTCAGAAGAACATCATAAGACGTGCTAAGATTGTCAGAGCTATTCATGAATATTTAGATAGTGAAGAATTCGTAGAAATTGAAACACCATATTTAAATAAATCTACACCAGAAGGTGCAAGAGACTTCTTAGTACCTTCACGTGTACATAATGGTTCATTTTATGCATTACCACAGTCTCCACAGTTATTTAAGCAGTTATTAATGGTAGCTGGTTTTGAACGTTATTATCAGATTGCTAGATGTTTCCGTGATGAAGACTTACGTGCTGACCGTCAGCCAGAATTCACTCAGGTGGACGTAGAAATGAGTTTCATGAATACTGATCAGGTGATTGGTATTGGTGAAGGCTTAATCAAGAAGGTTATGAAGGATGTTATGAATATTGATGTTCAATTACCATTTCCAAGAATGACATGGCATGATGCGATGGAAACTTATGGTATCGATAAGCCTGATACACGTTTTGATTTGAAACTCGTTAATTTAAATGAAACAGTGAAGGATGTTGACTTTGTCGTATTCAAGAGTGCACTTGAAGCAGGAGGACATGTAAAAGGTCTTAATGTCAAGGGGGAAGCAGATAACTATTCACGTAAGAAGATTGATGCTTTAACTGAACTTGCTAAGAAATATAAGGCTAAAGGTCTTGCTTGGTTAAAAGTGACTGATAAGGGTGTATCTGGACCTATCGCAAAATTCTTTACTGAAGAACAGATGAGCGCCTTATTAGAAAAGATGAATGCTGAGGTAGGAGATTTATTACTATTTGTGAGTGATACTCATTATATGGTTGTATGTGATGCTCTTGCAGCAATCAGAAATCATTTAGGTAAAGAATTAAAGTTATATGATCCTCGTCAGTTCAACTTCTTATGGGTTGTTGATTTCCCAATGTTTGAATATTCTGAAGAAGATGGAAGATACTATGCAATGCACCATCCATTCACTCGTCCAAAGGATTCTGATCTAGATAAGATTGATACAGATCCAGCAAACTGCTTAGCAGATGCTTATGATATTGTTTTAAACGGTTTTGAACTTGGTGGCGGATCTCAGAGAATCTATGAAGAAGAATTACAGGATCGTGCCTTCAAGGCTTTAGGATTCACACAGGAAAGAATTGATGCACAGTTTGGCTGGTTTGTGGATGCATTTAGATATGGTGCACCACCTCATGCTGGATTCGCATTAGGATTAGACCGTTTCGCAATGTTATTATGTGGATGTGATTCTTTAAGAGACGTTATTGCCTTCCCTAAGAATACAAGTGCAACTTGTCCAATGTCAAAAGCACCTACACCAGTAGATAATGATCAGTTAAAGGATTTAGGAATTGAGGTTACTGAATATGAATCAGAAGAGAATAAATAAAGTATTAGAAAAGATGGAAGAAAGAGGCATTGACTATTTATTAGTCGCTGACCCTGTTTCTATCGATTATTTATTGGATTATGTTAATCATCCAGGTGAAAGAATGTATGTCATGGTTCTTTCTTCTAAAGGAAATCATCAGTTATTCTTCAATAACTTATTCTATGTAGAAAAGGACTTAGGCATGCCTATTACTTGGTTTGATGATACAGATAATGCTCCAGCATTACTTGCAGATTATTTAAAGGATGCAAAAGTAATTGGTGTAGATAAGAATATGCCAGCACGTTTCTTGATTCCTGTACAGGATCGCGTCAATGCGAAATATGTTTTAGGATCACTATGCGTGGATGAAGTAAGAATGCAGAAGGATGATGAAGAAAAGGCACTTATGTTTAAAGCAAGTGAAATGAATGATACAGCAATGGCTGAAGTAAAAAGATTACTTGCAACAGATAAGACTGAAATTGAAATGGATGAAGCATTACTTGCTTACTACAAGTCATTAGGTGCATCAGGGCATTCATTTAGTCCAATCATGGGTTATGGTGCCAATGGGGCTAACCCTCATCATTCATGCGATGATAGCCGTTTAAAGCCAGGAGATTCTATTATCGTTGATATGGGATGTATCTATAAAGGATATTGTTCTGATATGACAAGAACATTCTTCTATAAAGAAGTATCCCAAAAGCAGAAAGAAGTATACAATCTTGTATTAAAGGCAAATGAAGCAGCTGAAGCTGCTATCAAGCCAGGTATGAAATTATCTGAAATTGATGCAGTCGCAAGAAATATCATTACTGAAGCAGGTTATGGTAAAGAATTCAATCATCGTTTAGGTCATTTCATTGGTAAAGATGTACATGAATTTGGTGATGTATCTTCTGTGAGTGATATTATCGCAAAGCCTGGTATGATCTTCTCAATTGAACCTGGTGTTTATTTACAGGGTGATTTTGGAGTTCGTATTGAAGACTTAGTTATGGTCACTGAAGATGGTTGTAAGGTATTAAATAGTTATCCAAAGGAATTAACTATAATTGAATAATTTATGTAGAAAGGATAGTTAGGATGTAGATTCTAGCTATCCTTTTTTGCTTGTTGAAAGATTTATTGAAAAAATGAAATTTCAATCACTATACATTCAGTATTTAATATTATCGGAATCTTTTTTATTAACTATGTTAATTCATATATAGGTAGAATAATCTTTTTATATTGATTTTCAGTAATATGCTTGATTTTGGATGAAAGTTTTATTTGAATACCCACAAACCACAGGTTAGTGAAAATTAAATTTCATAAGCACCGATTAAACGGCGTTCATGAAGCTGAACCGGACACACGAAATTTCCATCTGTTCTATAATTAGATTAGAAATCAGATGGAGGTATAATCATATGTCAAACAAAGTATTAAAGCCTAAGAAAGCTTCTCTTTATCAGTTCACTCAGAAATATTCCAACAATATTGATAACTGCATTGAATTCTTCAAATCCATGAAATGGCCTGACGGCTTTTCATGTGACCGTTGTGGCTGTCATAAGTATTACCTAGTCAAGCGTGTAGGAAAGACCAAGACTTCATATGTTCTTGAATGCAGTTCATGCCATAAGCAGCACTCACTGCTTTCAGACACTATTTTTCAGAGCTGCAAGCTTGATCTATACAAGCTTCTGTTAGGTATCTTCCTTTTCTTTAATAAAAATAAAGGAATCAGTGCAGTAGAGTTATGTTCAATACTAGACGTCAACTATAAGACTGCACTTCTTCTTGAAAGCAAGTGTAGAATTCTTATGTCACTAAGCAATTCAGACAAGCTGCTCAACAGCCTTTTCTATGAAGCAGATGTCTTTAATATTGGCGCAAAATCCAAGAATAAAGCGGGTCGTGCAAGTGAACAGCAACCTGTTTTGGGCATTCTATCTACAGATAAAGAGAATAACTATCCCCGGTTTATTAAGTTAAGACTCATCAATGATTATACTGGTCTGTCACTTAAGAAAAACATAGAACAGTGCTGTGTATTATCACATGCTGCATTGCTTAATACTGATGGCGAGAAAGGCTTTAATACATTAGGCACAGAAATACAGGTAAAGAACGAGAAAATCAGCTATGAAGAAAAGAATCATAGACTACTCTGGTTAAATATAATAATCGGTAATATTAAAAATAATATTACTGGGATATATCATGGAATAACTAAAAGAGAGATGCCTTTATTCCTGAATGAACAGGAGTATAGATTTAACCATAGAAATATGGGAAAGACTGTTATGGATAAAATCAAGAAGTACCTGCAGAAATCATTTCCTATCAGTCATAGGCAGATAGTCTATATCCTGAATATTTCTGCTCCACACTTCTCTTAAATCGTCACCTGTTGATTATGGGTATTCAAAAAGTTTTATTATTACCATAGTGTTCTTATTGAAAGGATAAGCATCTCGTCGCCAGACTTTCGATGCTTATCCTTTTTTTCTTTCTATAGATTTATTGATCTTAAGAATATGATAAATGATTTATGAAATAAACAAAATAGATAGCGAAAAACTGCCTCTAAAAAGTTTACATCCTAAAAGTACTGCTAGGAGTTCACAACCCTGGCAGTTTTAAAACTTGAGTTAACCTCAAGTCTATTTAGTTACTTGATTTTTTCAGACCCTTTTTTGTGCTATTATATTAAATAAAGGAGTTTACTATGGAAATAAAAAAAGCAGATAGGGCTCATATAGATGAAATAATGAGTCTTTATAAAGATGCAAAGATATTTATGGATAATCATGGCAATAAAGATCAGTGGCCTTTAGGTTATCCTTCAAAAGAAATGATTACTAAAGATATAGATAAAATGTATTTATGTATGTATGAAAATCAAATTGCGGCTGTTTTCTATTATGCGATAGAAGAAGATCAAGATTATAAGGAAATAGAGGGACAATGGCTCAATGATGCACCTTATGGTGTTGTTCATCGTGTTGTTTCTGCACATATTATGAAAGGGGCCTGCAAGTTTATCTTGAACTGGGCTTATAGTCAGATTCCTAATTTAAAGATGGATACGGGAATCAAAAATATCCCTATGCAGAATTTATTAGAATCTTGTGGATTTAAACAGTGTGGGACAATAGTCAATACGCAAGGTATAACATGTCTTGCATATCAAAAAGGAGAAACAAATGAAATATAAATGTTTGATACTAGATCATGATGATACGATTGTAGATAGCACACGTACAGTGAACTTTCCTGCATTCCTAGACTCATTAAGTAAATTGCGCCCTGGTGTTACTATGACTTGTGAAGATTATTTTAAGTATAATTATAAGCCAGGATTTACTGCATTATGTTTTGATATACTTAAGTTCACTGAAGAAGAAATGCATATACAGGAAAACAACTGGCAGTCTTATATTCGTGGTCATGCACCAGTATGTTTTGATGGCATTCATGATTTATTATGGCGTTATGTGAATGAAGGTGGCACTATCTGTGTTATATCTCATTCAATGAAGCATACTATTATACGTGATTATAAGAATAATGATTTACCTGAGCCTTCTATTATATATGGATGGGAATTACCTCCTGAAAAGCGTAAACCATCTATTTGGCCTGTTGAAAGAATTATTGAAGAACTTCATTTAAATAAAGAAGATGTCTTACTTGTAGATGATTTATTACCAGGTATACAGATGGCACGAGATGCGCATATTGATGCATGTGGAGCTGGATGGGCTCATGATATCAAGGAAATCAAAGAAGATATCAAGAATAAATGTACTTATTATGTCGAGTCTGTAAAAGAGTTAGAAGACTTATTGTTTGAGGGAGAGTAAAGATGGAATTAGAAGCATTTTTATTAGTAAAAGAACCATTCAATGAAACAAGTGATTATATTAATCAGCCATTAGATGACAAAGTACGTCTTAATGCAGCTTTAAATAATTTTATGTGGGAAGAAGCAGATGCATGTACTAAAAATCATACGGGAATGATTCATATCCATAAGGCAATTGAAACCATTCAGACAGACTGTCCTTTATTTGTAGAAGAAGTATGTTCAAACATTGATGAGAATGTTGTAGGAGTTTATATGAATGATGTCATTTATGAACCATCTTTTTATCAAACAATGGCCAAGATGATTGATCAGGATATGTTTCCTATTTATAACGTCATCTGGTTTGGTTTATATCCATTAGAAAATGGAGTAGGGGCTTATACGGATGGTCTTGAAAAGCTCGGCTATCATGAAATAGAAGTTTCTTCTATTGGGGAACCTATGGCTGTATTAGACTTCATTAAAGACACTGCACTCTATGTTATTATGAACAATGTGGTATTTAAAGATGGTGAAACTATTGGACTCACTATTGAACAGGTTTTGACTATTCATTTGGGTGAAAGTGAGATATTTGATACACCAACTTTTAGGATAGACGATCCTTTTCTTACCAATTTATGAAAATACTTTCATTTTTAAGTGATATCTATGTAATCATTATTTAATTTGTGTTAATATATTATCGAGGTGACAAAATATATGTATTATTTTATAGGTATTAAAGGTTCAGGAATGGCTTCTCTTGCGAGAATTCTATATGATTTAGGTTATGAAGTTGCAGGAAGTGATATTGATAAGTATATCTTCCTTGAAGATGGATTAAGAGAAAGAAATATTCCTATTTATTCATTTAACAAAGACAACATTAAAGACGGTATGGATGTTATTGTAGGGAATGCATTTGATCGATCTAATGAAGAAGTGGCTGCTGCAGAAGATAATCCTAATGTAACAATTCACCATTATTATGATTTCCTAGCTAAGCTTATGGATGATCATATTACTATCGGTATTGCAGGTACACATGGTAAGACTTCTACTACAGGTATGGCTTATCATTTGTTTAAAGATTATGATAAGACAAATGTATTAATTGGAGATGGTACTGGCTATGCTACTAAGGGTGCTAAGTATTTTATAGCTGAATGCTGTGAATATAAAGATCATTTCTTATGGTATCATCCAGATTATTCTTATATCAACAATATTGAAATGGATCATGTAGACTATTTCAAGTCAATGGAACAGTATGAACAGTCTTTTGAAAAATATGCCAACCAGGCAAAAAAGGCTATTGTCATCTGGGGTGATGATCCACATCTTCCACATTTGAATTATACAAAGAGAGTTGTAAAATTCGGTGTAAAAGACGGTAATGATGTTCAGGCTAAAAATGTGATTAATAATGAAAAAGGTCTTTCATTTGATGTATATATCTATGGTGATCTTTTTGGACATTTCACTTTACCATTCTATGGTATGCATACACTTTATAACACATTAGGTGTTATTACATTAGGTTATCTTGAAGGTATGGACTTTGATTATATGCAGAGTCAGTTAAGTACATTTAAGGGAACTAAGAGACGTTATGCAGTGAAAGAAGTAGGCAATAACGTATATGTTGATGACTATGCACATCATCCAACAGCTATTAAATATGTAATTGAAGAAACAAGAACACGTTTCCCTGGTAAGCAGATTGTTGCGGTTTATCAGCCAGATAGATATTCTCGTGGCTTAAGATTTGCGAAGGATTATGCACGAATCATGGATACAGTTGATCATCCATATTTTGTAGATTTCCCTAAAAATGCGCCAAAAGAACCAGGAATCGATATTGATGTCAGTGTTATTACTAAGAACCTACCTCGTTCTAAAGTGGTCACTGAAGATGAAGCAGGTGCAAAAGAATTGGCTCAATATGATAATGCAGTATTCTTATTTATGAGTCCTAAGGATATTTATAAGTTAGAAGATTTAGTTATTAAGGAAAAAGAAAAAGCATAGGAGGACATCCCATGGATATCTTAACAATTTGTCTATGTATTCTAGTGCTCGCTGGTGTATTTGCATTAGTGTCTCTAGGAGTATTTCTTATCCATGCACTTACAACTTTAAAGGATGTCAGTCATTTGGCACAGCATTTAGAAACAACAGTTTCTAAAGTAAATGTTACAGTGGATGATATTAACTATAAAATGGATAAGCTCAATGAACCTATCAATGTGGTAAGTGGTATTTTTAATAGGAAGAGATCAGGCGCAGGTGTTTTAGGAACGGTACTAGGCTTGAAAAATATCTTTAAGAAAAAATAGGAGGTATAATTATGAAATTCGGAAAAGTATTATTCGGAGTAGGATTAGGCGTTTTAGCTGGTTTATTATTTGCACCTAAGAAAGGTAGCGAATTAAGAGAAGACATCAAAGCTAAATCAAAATCTACTTATGACTGTTTAGCAAGTCTTACTAGAGAAGATGTTGAAGCTAAATTAGGAGAAACAATTGAAAATATTAAAAAGTCAGTAGATGAATTTGATCCTGATGATTTTAAAGAAACTACTAAAGAAAAAGTAGATGAAGTACAGAAAAAGTTAGAAATTCTAGCAGAAAAAGTAAAATCTAGTGAAAAATTTGATAAGGTGAAAGGTTCAGTTGTCGAAGTAACTGGACGTGTGAATCAGAAAATTGCTGAAGTGAAAACAATGATTAATGATAAGGCTGCCGTGATTGATGATGATGTGATTGATCAGCAAATTGATGATGTTGAAAAACAGCTAGATGAAATGATTGAGGAAATCAAGGACTAGTATGAAGAAGAAAGTAACAATCTATGATGTTGCAGAAGCAGCTGATGTTTCACTTGCAACAGTTTCAAGAGTAATTAATGGTTCAAATGTTGTAAAGCCTGCAACAAGAGAACGTGTACTTGAAACAATTAAACGACTCGATTTCAAGCCTAATCAGATTGCAAGAGGTCTTGCAACTAGTAAAACTACAACTATTGCAGTTGTATTCCCACAGTCACTATTTGGACATGTAAAAGATATGATTGGTGGTATTGGAGATACTGGACGTACTTTAGATTTCAATATCATTATATATACAACTGATGAACTTGGTTTAGGTAATCCGATTGAAGAAGTAATTGAGAAAGTTATTAAATCAAGAGCTGATGGGATTGTATTATTCAATAATAACTGTATTAATAAAGAAATTGATCTCATTAAAAAATACCGTATTCCTGCAGTTGTTGTTGGATATAAGATTTCTGATGAAGATATCTGTTCTGTATATGTTGATGCAAAGAGTATTGCATATGATATGACTAAACAATTTATTGAACAGGGTAAAAAGGATATCTGCTTTGTAAGAGCAACTCAAAACTTAGTTGATTTAAATGATTTTGCGAAGGGTATTGAAGAAGCATTTAAAGATAGTGGTGTATCACTTCCTGAAGATTATATTGTGGATGTTTCTAACCATTATGAAGAAAGCTATCCTCAATTAAAGGAATATTTTGATACTCATAAGCATGATGTTGTTTTAACAGGCTATGACAAGGAAGCGGTCGCTGTTGTCAATGCAGCAATTGATCATGGTATCAATGTACCTGAAGATATGCAGGTTGTTGGTATGATGGATACAAGTTATGCTAATATTTGTCGTCCACCTCTTACTACTATTCATGTACCTGTATATGATATGGGTGCTATCGCAATTAGACTTCTTACAAAGATTTTAAATCATGAAGAAATTGATGAAGCAGAAGTGCCAATGCACTATGCGTTCATTAAGCGTAATACAACTAAATAACCAAAGAAGGATGCTGAGGCATCCTTTTTTACTGGTTTAGAATGTGCTAAAATAGTATGGCTCATTATAATTACTGGGAGGATTATATATGCTTAAAAATCAGTCTGATACTGCAAATATATTACGAGAAAGAAGCAAACTCAATAAGCGCTTGGCTTATGAAGGCTTACTTGTTGGTATCGTGTCAGGTGCTGTCTGTATCGTTTATCGTCTTGTTTTATCAAATGCAGAATCTATCTATTTTACTATAAGGGACTTTGTCGCACATAACGTGTCTTATTGGCCTTTGTGGATCATTGGCCTTATTGTATTAGGTCTTATTATTTCAGTCTTTTTAAAGTGGGAGCCTATGATTGGAGGCTCTGGTATTCCACAGCTAGAAGCAGAAGTACAGGGACGTATTGATGAATGCTGGTGGAGAGTCTTACTTGCAAAATTCTGTGCAGGTGCACTTGCACTTGTAGGCGGCTTATCATTAGGGAGAGAAGGTCCAAGTATCCAGCTAGGTGGTATGGTTGGTAAAGCTCTTGCGAAAAAAGGAAAACGTGTAAAAACTGAAGAACGTTATTTAATGACAGCAGGTGCCGCAGCTGGCTTATCAGCCGCATTCAATGCACCTCTTGCAGGTATCATGTTTGCTTTAGAAGAAGTTCATAAGAACTTCTCTACAAGTGCACTTGTTTCTGTAATGATTGCATCTATTACTGCGGATTTCTTAAGTAGAAATATCTTTGGGTTATCACCTACTTTAGCTTTCTCAATCAAAGAGACATTCCCTTTAAAGAATTATTTCTGGGTTATTATTCTCGGTATTGTCGCTGGTATATTAGGTGCTTTCTATAATAAGGTTACAATGGGAACTATTAAACTTTATAAGAAAACACCACTCTTAAAGAAACATCAAAGAGTCTTTATACCCTTGGTGTTATCTGGAATTTTAGGATTTTATTGTCCACTTGTCATGGGTGGAGGACATAAACTTGTAGAATATCTCAATGAACCAAATCTTGTTTTATCTACTCTTGTCTTATTGTTTATATTAAAATTATTGATTTCATGTGTTTCATTTGGATCAGGTGCGGCTGGAGGAATCTTCTTTCCATTACTCATTCTTGGAAGTCTGATTGGTGCAAGTGTAGGTAAGGTTGCTATTATGTGTGGTGTTCCTTCTGAGTATTTTATGAACTTCATTATTATGGCAATGGCTGCTTACTTTAGTGCCATTGTAAGAGCACCGATTACTGGTATTGTACTTATTGCGGAAATGAGTGGAACTTTAAAGATGCTCCTACCAATTGCGTTAGTATCCTTTGTTTCTTACTATGTCGCCAATCTTTTACATAGCGAACCAATTTATGAGAGTCTTTTAACAAATCTTTTAAACAATCAGCCTTATCATTCTATGGATGAATATGCGGATAGTAAGGAACTCATTGGCTATACAGTTGGCCTTGGTTCAAAAACTTGTGATCAGTATATTAAGGATTTGCAGCTGCCACGCCGCAGTTTGATTGTTTCCGTTATTCGTGGTGGAGAAGAAATCATTCCAAAAGGAGATACTAAGCTTATTTCAGGAGATCGTGTCATTGTCTTAGTAGATGCATTCCACCTTGATGAGACGAAACTGATGTTGGAAAGTGTCTTTACAAGCTGATATTGACAAACATCATGAATTCATGTAGACTTTTAATTGCGATGAAGAAGACAAGTAATTCATATGCGCTGGTTTAGAGAACTTATGGCTGGTGAAAATAAGAGCAGCAGTATGAACGAATACACTTTGGAGCTTCTAGATGCAAAGTCTAGACGGTGAGTACACCGTTATCAACAAGAGAGCATGTCTATGACATGAATAAAGGTGGTAACGCGAGAATTCGTCCTTTGGATGGATTCTCTTTTATATTATAGGAGGAAATTATGACATTTTATGATGAATTAGTGTGGCGTGGCCTCATTAAAGATGTAAGTTCTGAAGACTTAAAAGATAAGTTAAATGCAGGAGGAATGACATTCTATATTGGTACTGACCCAACTGGGGATTCTTTACATATTGGACATTTCTCATCTTTCTTAATGTCTAAGAGATTAAAGGATGCAGGTCATCATCCAATTCTTTTAGTCGGTGGTGCAACTGGACAGATTGGGGATCCAAAGCCAACAACTGAAAGACCAATGATCACAAAAGAACAGGTACAGCATAACTTCGACTGCTTAAAGAAGCAGGCTGAAGACTTATTCGGTTTTGAAGTAGTCAATAACTTAGATTGGTCTAAGGATATAAATTTCATTGACTGGTTAAGAGATTATGGTAAATATTTTAATATCAACTACATGTTATCAAAGGATATTATCAGAAGAAGATTAGATGAAGGAATCACTTTCACTGAATTCTCTTATATGATTATGCAGGCAATGGACTTCTATTACCTACATGAAAATAAAGGCTGTGATTTACAGGTTGCTGGTCAGGACCAGTGGGGTAATATTACTGCAGGTATTGAATTAATTAGAAAGAAGACTGGTGATGAAGCATATGGATTCACTATGCCTTTACTTACTAAGAGTGATGGTACTAAGTTTGGTAAATCAGAAGGAAATGCAATCTGGTTAGACAGAGAAAAGACTTCACCATACGAGATGTATCAGTTCTTCATTAATAGTGAAGACAGCAAAGTTATTGATTACTTAAAATATCTCACTTTCTTATCTAAAGAAGAAATTGAAGCATTAGAAGAATCAAATAAGAATGAACCACACTTAAGAAAAGCACATAAAGCACTTGCGAAAGAAGTTATTACTTTCATTCATGGTGCAGATGCTTATGAAGAAGCTGTCAACATTTCTGAAAAATTGTTCAGTGGTGATATCAAGAGCATGACTTATGAACAGGTAAAACAGTGCTTCAATGGTGTGCCAAGTATTGATGTCACTGAAGATGAACAGATTTTAAATGTATTAGTAAAAGCAGGTGCTGCTTCTAGTAATCGTGAAGCAAGACAGTTCGTAAAAGGTGGAAGTGTTCTTGTAAATGGTGAAAAGGTCACTGATGAAAAGTTTGTTGTATCTAAAGATAATGCTTTTGGTGGCAAGGTGACTGTTATTAGAAGAGGTAAGAAGAAGTACTTCGTTATTAATCATATCTAAGCAGACAATAGTCTGCTTTTTTTAGGAAGGATGTGAGTAGATGGATGGTATTATTTTAATTAATAAACCACAGGGTATGACAAGTCATGATGTCGTTAATTATGTGAGACGTATTATGCATACTAAAAAAGTAGGACATTGTGGCACACTAGACCCTTTGGCGACTGGTGTTTTAGTTATTGGTATTAATAAAGCCACTAAAGCAATGCAGTTTTTAATGAGTGAAGAAAAAGAATATCGTGCGACCCTTAAACTTGGCAGTGCTACAGATACATATGACTCTGAGGGTAAGGTTCTAGAAACTAAGCCTTTTACTGGTTATGATCATCTAGATGAAGTACTATCTTCTTTTAAAGGAGATTCTATGCAGAAGCCTCCGATGTATTCAGCTATTAAAATTAATGGTAAGAAGCTCTATGAATATGCCAGAGAAGGTATAGAAGTAGAAGTTCCAGAAAGGCCAATAACTATTTATAAACTTGATTTAGTCAATGCACATGATGATGAAATAACTATAGATGTTAAGTGCTCTAAAGGAACATATATCCGTTCTTTATGTGTAGATATTGGGAAGGCATTAGGCTATCCTGCTCATATGACTGCATTAGTAAGAAATCAGTCAGGACATTTCACTATTGATCAGGCAGTGACTTTAGTTGAACTTGAAGAAAACAATGGACCAGTGATTCCGTTAGAAGAAGTATTCTCTTATTATGATTCTATTGTCGTAGATGAAAGAATTGTCATGACTGGTCAGAAAATCAAGAGTGACATAGATCATAATGTGGCTGTTTATTCAAAGGAAGGTAAGTTACTTGCAATATATGGCCCAGATGGAAAAGGTTCTTTAAAGAGCTTGAGGGGGCTTTTCTAATGAAGGTCATAAAAATGGAAGAGGCGAATTTAAAAGAACCTCTTTCTCTTGCAATTGGCTTTTTTGATGGTTTACATCTTGGTCATATGTCTTTGATTAATGAAGTATTGAAATATAAAGGAGAAACAAAAACAGCTGTCATGAGCTTTGATGTGCATCCTTTATGTGTCTTAAAGGGTGAAAAGAGACAATCAATTATCACTTTAGAAGAGAAAAAAGAGCTTCTAGAAGAAATGGGGATTGATTATCTCCTTGTTATTCATTTTACTAAGGAAGTAGCAGCATTAAGTCCACAGGCATTTATTGATGAATATTTAAATAAGCTTCCTTTGAAAAGACTTGTATGTGGTTATGATTTCCATTTTGGTGTTCATAACAGCGGTAATATAGAAGATCTGAAAAAACAGTCATTTGATCTTATTGTGAAAGATGCTGTTATGTATAATGAAACGGAAAAAGTATCCTCAACTCTTATTAAGAAACTGATGGATCAGGGAATGATTGAAGAAGTCAATACATTGCTTGATAGACCTTATCAAGTAAAGGGAACAGTTATTCATGGTAAACAAAGAGGACGCTTGATTGGCTTTCCTACATTAAATATTGATTATGGCATGAAATACTTACCTAAAAGAGGGGTATATGGCACAATTGTAGAAATCAATCATCGTTATTATATAGGAATGGCGAATATTGGTATGAATCCTACATTCAATGATATCAATCGTCTTTCATTAGAAGTCAACGTTTTTGATTTTGATGAAGATGTGTATGGTAAAGAAGTAGAGGTTACTTTCTATTTATATAAGCGTGAAGAAACTGTTTTTAATGGATTAGAAGGACTAAAAACACAGTTAACAGAAGACAAGAAATATTTAAGTCAAGTCATGAAAAAGTATTTGACTTTATATCAAAATAGTGTAGAATAAGCCTTGCAACAATGTCTAGGATATTTGTACCTCTTACATCTAGCTTGGATATTGCGAAGAGTATAATTTAGGAGGAAAACATAATGTTAACTAAAGAAGAAAAAGCTAAGATCATGGCTGAATATGGTCGCGTAGAAAAGGATACTGGTTCTCCAGAAGTTCAGATTGCATTATTAACTGCTGATATCAACAAGTTAAACGGTCACTTCAAACAGCATCCAAAGGATAATCATTCTAACAGAGGTCTTTTAAAGAAGATCGGTAAGAGAAGAGACTTATTAAAGTATCTTAAGAGTGAAGATCTTGATAGATATACAGCTTTAACTGATAAGTTAGGATTAAGAAGATAAAAAACAAAAGCCCTATGGGGCTTTTTTTCATGTCTCTGTCAAATAATTGTTTGTGTAATAGTTGATTTATGATATAATTTTGAAGAATATGAGGTGAATTTATGGCAAAACAAATTTTTAGTATGGATTTCTATGGTAAGAAAATCCAGGTTGAAGTCGGTGAAATGGCTAAACAGGCAAACGGCTCTTGTTTAGTAAGATATGATGATACAGTCGTTCTTTCTACAGCATGTGCAGGGAAAGAACCAAAAGATGTAGATTTCTTCCCATTAACAGTAACTTATGAAGAAAAGTTATATTCTGTAGGTAAGATTCCAGGTGGATTCTTAAAGCGTGAAGGCCGTCCTAGTGAACATGGTACATTAACTGCAAGAATGATTGATAGACCTATCCGTCCATTATTCGCAGATGGTTTCAGAAATGAAGTACAGGTTGTTAATACTGTACTATCAGTTGATCAGGAAGCAACTCCAGAAATGGCAGCAATGCTTGGTGCATCAATTGCATTATGTATTTCTGATATTCCATTCAATGGTCCAATTGCAGGTGTTAACGTAGGTTTAATTGATGGTGAATTTACTGTCAACGCAGGGCCTGAAGATATGGCTAGAAGTGAAATCAACCTTGAAGTAGCAGGTACAAAGGATGCTATTAACATGGTTGAAGCTGATGCAAAAGAAGTTGACGAAGAAACAATGTTGAATGCATTGATATTCGGTCATGAAAAGATTAAGGAATTAATTGCTTTCGAGGAACAGATTGTAGAAGCTGTTGGCAAGGAAAAGATTGATGTTCCACTATTTGCATTAGATGAAAATATTGTTTCTAGCGTAGAAGCAATGGCTAAGGAAGAAATGATCAAAGCCATTTCTATTCCTGGTAAGCTTGAAAGATATGCTGCTATTGATGAATTAGATGCTAAGGTTGTGGAATCTTTTGAAGAAAAAGAATATGCAACTGCTGAGGAACATGATAAGACTATTAAACAGGTTAAGATGGTTCTTGGTGATCTTGAAAAAGAAGAAGTAAGACGTCTTATTACTGAAGAAAAGGTAAGACCTGATGGTCGTAAAGTAGATGAAGTACGTCCGTTAGACGCACAGGTAGATTTATTACCACGTGTACATGGCTCTGCTATGTTCACTCGTGGCGAAACTCAGGTATTATCTGCCTGCACACTTGGTGCATTAGGTGAAGTTCAGAAAATTGATGGTCTTGGAATGGAAGACCAGAAACGTTTCATGCATCATTATAACTTCCCACCATATTGTGTAGGCGAAACAGGAAGAATGGGTTCTCCAGGCAGAAGAGAAATCGGCCATGGTGCTTTAGGTGAAAGAGCCTTAAGACAGGTTATTCCTTCTGAAACAGAATTCCCATATACAATCAGAGTTGTTGCTGAAGTATTAGAATCTAACGGTTCTTCTTCACAGGCTTCTATTTGTGCATCAACTATGGCTTTAATGGCTGCTGGTGTTCCAATTAGTAATCCAGTGGCTGGTGTCGCTATGGGTCTTGTTAAAAAAGGCGAAAACTATACAATCTTAACTGATATCCAGGGTATGGAAGACCATCTTGGTGATATGGATTTCAAGGTTGCAGGTACAAAGAACGGTATCTGTGCATTACAGATGGATATCAAGATTGATGGTATTACTAAAGAAATTCTACAGGAAGCATTAGCTCAGGCAAAGGTTGCAAGAGGACAAATCATGGACTGCATGATGTCAGCAATTAGTGAACCTAGAGATCACTTAAGTCCATATGCTCCTAAGGTTGCTATGATGAAGATTGAACCTGAACAGATTAAAGATGTAATCGGTAAGGGTGGAGATATGATCAATAAGATTATTGCGGAAAGTGATAATGTTAAGATTGATATTGATGATGAAGGTAATGTTACTATCTATCATTACTCTCAGGAAGCCATTGACCATGCAATGGGTATGATCAAGGATTTAACTAGAAAAGTTGAAGTAGGCGAAATCTTCGATGGTAAGGCTGTAAGAGTTGAAGAAAAGTATGCATTTATTGAATTATTCCCTGGTACAAATGGATTCTTACATGTAAAAGATGTTGCTTGGGATAGAACAAATAAAGTCAGCGATGTGATCAATCTTGGCGATACAGTAAAGGTTAAAGTAACTCAGATTACTGATAAGGGTGTGAATGTTTCTAGAAAAGCATTATTACCAAAACCAATCGTTAAACATGAAGCACCTGCTGAGGAAAAGAAATAATGAAAGTTATTCTTGCAAGTACTTCTCCTAGACGAAAAGAACTGCTTGAAAGAGAAGGCATTGATTTTATTATCGATGCCTCTTCTATTACTGAATATCTTGATTCGTCTCTAGAAATAGAAGAAAGACTTAAGAAACTCGCATATGATAAAGGTATTTCTATTCATGAGAAATATCCTGATGATGTTGTAATCAGTGCTGATACAACAATCTATCATAATGGAAAGATTATTGGTAAAGCTCACAGTGCTCATGAAGCAAGAGAAATTCTTGAATCATTAAGTGGTGATACACATAGTGTGTTTACATCAGTAGCTGTATTCTATAAAAATCAGGTTTGTACATTTGTAGATGAAACAAAAGTTACATTCAAGAATATCAATGATATGATTGATGATTATCTTTCTATTGATGAATGGAAGGGTAAAGCGGGTGCTTATGCGATTCAGGGTATTGCAGGAAAATTCATTGAAGAAGTGCAGGGAGATATTGATATCGTCATTGGACTCCCAGTAAAGCATGTAATAGAAGTCATTGAAACAATGATTGAGAAGCCATTATAGGCTTCTTTTTTTATGCTTACATGTAAGCGCTTCATATTTATATTGAAAACGCTAACAATTTAATTTATAATAGAGAGTGGAATTTACATAAGGAGGAAATATCATGAATTCAAAAGTTAAAAAAATTGCGCTATTGTCTGGCGGAGGAGATTGCCCAGGCTTAAATGCGGTAATCAGAACAATCACTAAGATTGCGATTGAAAAATATAATTGGGAAGTCATTGGCTTTGTATATGGTTATCGTGGATTGTATAATAATAATTATGTTGAATTAACTGTAGACAAGGTAGAGGATATATATAAGGAAGGCGGAACTATTCTTTATAGTTCTAATAAGGATAACCTATTCGATTATCTTGTAGATGATGGAAATGGTGGGAAAGTAAGAAAAGACGTAAGTGATGTAGGCGTTGAAAATCTTAAGAAAGATGGTGTTGATGTATTAGTTGTATTAGGTGGCGATGGTACATTAACAAGTGCTAGAGATTTCAGCAGAAAAGGTGTCAATGTCATTGGTGTACCAAAGACTATGGATAATGACCTTACTTCTACAGATTTAACATATGGGTTCATCAGTGCGATGAGTGTTGGTACTGAATTCATAGATCGTCTTCAGACTACTGCAAAATCACATCATCGTGTCATCTGTTGTGAATTAATGGGTAGAGAAGCTGGATGGATTTCATTGTATGCAGGTCTTGCAGGTAATGCGGGTGTTGTATTGATTCCTGAAATTCCATTTACTATTGAAAATATTGCGAAAGCAGTTAAGAAACGTGATGAAGCAGGTCTTCCATATACTGTTATTGCAGTAGCTGAAGGTGCTAAGTATGCAGATGGTACAAAGTCAATCGGCAAGATTGTAGAAGATTCACCAGATCCAATTCGTTATTCTGGACTTGCTGCAAAGGTAGCTGATGATCTAGAAAAAGTCATTCCTAATCATGAAGTACGTTCTGTCAATCCGGGTCATATTATCCGTGGTGGTGATATTGATGCATATGACAGAATCTTATCTATCAGATTTGGTAATAAGGCATGTGCTATGATTGATGAGGGCTTATTTGGAAATGTTGTATCATTAAAGGGTGGCAACATGGAATATACTTCACTTGAAGAAGTAATCGGTGATGCGAAGTTTGGTAAGCAGAAGCTTGTTGATCCTAATGGAGATCTTGTTCAGGCTGCTAAAGCCATGGGCGTATCATTTGGTGATGAATAATAAGACAAGAACCTTACATTTTGTAAGGTTTTTTAATTATGTTGACAGATAGTCTAATTTTGATAAAATGGAAACTCAAGGAGGCAAAAATGATAGAAGAACTTATTGAAGAAGGCCAGTATCAAGTCGCATTAAGTCGTTTGACAGATATGGATGACGAGATGACTAGATATTATCGTCTTGTATGCTTGAATGCATTAGAAGATTATCAAAGATGTATGCAGGAAGGGGCCGTTGCGAAAATGCAGGCCAATAACACTTATTATGAAGTGACTGCTTTATATTTAAATGCTTTAAAAGAACTTGAAGAATATGAACAGGCAATTAATATTCTTATTGAAGAATTATCCATGCCTTATATCCCTCAGCAGTATGAAAACTTATTCAATGCGGTTTATGATGAAATTATTCTTATGAAGCAGGAAAAGAATTACCAGCTAGAAAACAAGAGTACCATTATGTCTGCACAGGAAATTGGTCGTCTGCTTGATAGAGATGAAGTGAATGATGATTTGATTTATATGGCACTTGATCAATTGCAGCAGTTAAACATCCGTATGATCATTCCTGAAGTAGGAAGATTCTTAGAAAATCCTCATAAGTCATCTTTTGCGAAGACACTTATTATGGAAATCTTGATTGATCAACAGGTGGATGAAGAATTCACTGTAGTGAAAGGTGATGAAACATATTACTTTAATGGCTCTTATAGTCCTTTAGTATTAGAAAGAGAATGTTACATATTGATTGGTAAATCTCTTTCAAGAGTATTAGAAGATCATAATCCTACGCTTCTCTCACAATGTCTCGATTATTTGGAATATTATCTTTATACTCTCTATCCTAAAGATATTATGCCAGAAGACTGTGACCTAGTTGCAGCAACTATACACTATTATGTTGCGACTTTACAGAATATACCAGTCGATCCATCTGATATAGAAATTGATTACAATTGCGATTTATCAGACGTTGAAAAAGAAATCTTAGCACTCAAACAATTAGAGTGTTAAATTGTTGCATTGCATGAATCTTTCATGTATAATAGCAATTGCAAATAGTAAAGGAGATTAAGAAATGAATACAGAAGTTAAAAAACTTGAGAAATCAATGGTTGAAATCAAAGCCGTTTTCGATACAGAAGAATGGGCAGCAGCTCAGGAAAAGGCTTTAAATAAGTTAGCTGGTTCAGTTAAGTTAGATGGTTTCAGAAAGGGACATGCTCCAAAGAATTTAATAAAAGCTAAGATTGGTGCTAAGGCATTAAGAGAACAGGCTGTTGAAGAAATCTTAAGCGAAAACTATGCTAAGATCTTCATTGACAACAATGTAACTCCAGTTGCTCAGCCAACTGCAAACGTTGTTAAGTCTACTGAAACTGAATTAGAAGTAACTTTCACTTGTCCAGTTAAACCTGAATTCGAATTAGGTGAATACAAAGGATTAGAAGTTAAGAAGACTCAGGTAAGAGTAACTAAGAAAGATGTTGAAGAAAGATTAAATGACTACCAGAAGCAGTTTGCTGAATTAGTAGTTAAAGAAGAAGGAACAGTTGAAGAAGGCGATACAGCTGTTATCGATTATGAAGGTTTCAAAGATGGTGTTGCTTTTGAAGGCGGAAAAGCAGAAAACTATTCACTTGAAATCGGTTCTCACTCATTCATCCCTGGATTTGAAGAAGGTCTAATTGGTATGACTGCTGGTGAAGAAAAAGAAATCAACTTAACTTTCCCTAAAGAATATCATGCAGCTGATTTAGCAGGTGCTGAAGTAGTATTCAAGGTTAAAGTTCATGAAATCAAAGCAAAGGTTTTACCTGAAATTGATGATGAATTAGCAAAAGATGTTAACATTGAAGGTGTTGAAACATTAGAACAGTTACAGGAAAAGATCAAAGATCAAATCAGAACTATGAAGAAGGCTGAAGCTGAAAACAAGTTCAACGAAGAAGTAATTAAGGCTGTTGTTGCTAACAATACAATCGATGTACCAGATGCAATGGTTGATAGCGAAGTTATGAACATCATTAACGAAATCAACCAGAACTTATCTCAGCAGGGATTAAACATTGAATTATACACTAAGATGACTGGTAAGACAATGGATGATATCAAGGCTGATGTTAAGGATCAGGCTGAAGAAAGAGTTAAGTTAAACTTAATCCTTGATAAGATCGTTAAGGCTGAAAACATTGAAGTGACTGATGCAGAAATGGAAGATGAAATGAAAGAAATCGCTACATACTACAACATGCCACTTGAAGAAGTTCAGAAGGTTCTTGGTGGTCAGGAACATGTATTAAAGGGTGATTTAACTCACAGAAAGGCTCTTCAGTTAATAAAAGATAATGTGAAATAAGACGCCTACGCGTCTTATTTTTTCTAAGAAAGGAGAAATAGGTTATGGAAAATTTAAATGTGACAGTTGATCTTCCTGTTATTTGTACGCGCGGTATGCTTGTATTTCCAGGACATGAATTGTCTTTAGATGTAGGACGTACATTTTCCTTAAATGCAATGGATCTATCTGTTAGTCAGCATGATTCTAATATTGTATTAGTGTCACAGATCCATCCTTTAGAAGAAGAAATAAATTTTGACATGGTTTACCACCATGCCACACTTTGTAAAATTACAAAACGTATTAAAAAAGATAATCATGGTACTATCAAGCTTACTGTAGTAGGTGAAAAGCGTGTTGAATTAGAATCACTTTATACTGAAGGTGAATGCTATTATGCAAAGGTACGCTATTTAGAAGATATCCATGGTGATCAAAATGAAGAAATTGCTTTAGTACGTAGAATTACTGAACAGATGCAGTCGATGAATGGGGCAAATCAGCTATTACCTAGAGAATTGATTGCAAATATTACTAACGGCTTATCAGCAAGTGAACTTGCTGATACTATCGGTCATTATATTAACTCTGAACTTGTTGAAAGAGAAAAGATTCTTGCCGAGCCTGATGTAAATAAGCGTCTTTTATTAGTTCTTGCATGTATGCAGAAAGAAAAGGCAATAAATGAAATTGAAAATTCTATCAATAATCGTGTTAAGAAGAGTATTGATGAAAACCAGAAAGAATTCTATTTAAGAGAAAAGCTTAAAGCGATTAAAGAAGAATTAGGTGATACACCTAATGGTGAGGATGAAGTTGAGAGATTCCGTTCTATGATCAAAGATAATCCTTATCCACAGAATGTTAAAGATAAGTTGACTGAAGAGTTAGCACGTTATGAAATGATGCCTTCTACTTCACCTGAAGCCAATGTTGTTCGTACATATCTTGATTGGATGACTAAACTTCCTTGGTTTGAAATGACTGAAGATAATCAGGATATAACTAAGGTAGAACAGATCCTTGATGAAGATCATTTTGGTTTAAAGAAACCTAAAGAAAGAATTTTGGAACAACTTGCTGTAAAACAGATGACCCAGTCTTTAAAGGCACCTATTATCTGTTTAGTAGGCCCACCAGGTGTTGGTAAGACTTCTATTTCTAAATCTATTGCACGTGCATTAGATCGTAAATTTGTGAAGATTTCTTTAGGTGGTGTCACTGATGAATCAGAAATCAGAGGACATCGTAGAACTTATTTAGGTTCAATGCCGGGTAGAATTATTCAGGGTATGAAAAAAGCTGGTGTCATGAATCCTGTCTTCTTACTTGATGAAATTGATAAGATGGCAAGTGATTATAAGGGTGATCCTACAAGTGCGATGCTTGAAGTATTAGACCCTGAACAGAATTCTATGTTCTCAGATAACTATATTGAAGAACCATATGATTTATCACAGGTTTTATTTATTGCGACTGCAAATGATTTAGGAGGTATTCCAGAACCGTTACGCGATAGATTAGAAATCATTGAATTATCTTCATATACTGAACAAGAAAAACAGATGATTGCGAAAGATCATTTGATTAAGAAAGAACTTAAGAATCATGGTTTAACTGATGAACAGTTAACTATTACTGATGAAGCTATCATGTATATAATTAGACACTATACACGTGAAGCAGGTGTCCGTCAGTTAGAAAGACTTATTGCGGCAATCTGTAGAAAATCAGTATTAAAGATTCTTAAAAAGACAACTGATCATGTTGTTGTAGAAGTTGAAGATTTAGAAGAATTATTAGGTAAAGCACCATTTGATCATACAAAGAAACAGCCAAAGCCTCAGGTAGGTGTTGTGACTGGTTTAGCATGGACTCAGTTTGGTGGCGATATTCTTCCAATTGAAGTGAATCACTTTAAAGGTAGCGGTAAATTTATCGTGACTGGTCAGCTGGGTGATGTCATGAAGGAATCTGCATCAATTGCATTAGACTATCTTAAGGCCCATGCTGATAAGTATAACTTGAAGGATATTGATTTTGATAAGCAGGATATTCATATTCATGTACCTGAAGGTGCAGTGAAGAAGGATGGACCAAGTGCTGGTGTCACTTTAACAACTGCTATTTATTCAGCCTTTACACAAAAACCTGTACGTGATGATGTCGCAATGACAGGTGAAGTGACATTAACTGGTAATGTATTACCAATTGGTGGTTTAAAAGAAAAATCAATTTCCGCTCATCGTTCTGGTATTCATACAATCATTATTCCTAAGGATAATGCCAAGGATATTGACGATATTCCAGAATCAGTAAGAAAAGATTTAACTATCATCACAGCAGATCATATTGATACTGTTTTAGAAAATGCATTGGTAAAGTAGTATGTATATGATTAAAAAAGCCGAATTCATGTTATGTGCAGCCTGGCCAAGTCAGTGGCCGGATGAATCATTACCTGAAGTAGTCATGGCTGGACGTTCAAATGTAGGAAAGTCAAGTTTTATTAATACAGTAACCAATGTACAGGGGCTTGCGAAAGTGAGTTCTACTCCTGGTAGGACGCGTACTCTTAATTTTTTCAATATTAACGATGAATTAAGACTGGTCGATGTGCCAGGATATGGCTATGCGAAAGTGCCAAAGAAGATGTTAGAGCAGTTCTCAGAAATGATTGACAATTACTTACGTAATAGAAAGAATCTTAAAGCGATGATTCTTATTGTGGATTATCGTCATAAACCAAAAGATGATGATGTGACAATGTATGACTATGCAAAGCATTTTGGTATTCCAGTTATTGTTGTCGCAACGAAAGAAGATAAGCTTAAACGTAATGAACTTGTCAAGAATGAGAAGCTTATTAAAGAAACATTGGATTTTGATCCGAATGACCACTTTGTACGTTTTTCTAGTTTAAAGAAAAAAGGCGTCAGAGAAGTCTGGGATTGTATCTTAGAACTATGCGAAGAGAGATGATAAATCTCTCTTTTTTTCTTTCTTCACAAATGCCTTATTTTAGTATATAATGTGTCGCAAGAAGGGAGTTTTTTGATGATTAAGATTTTATTATGCTGTGCATCAGGGATGAGTACAAGCTTGCTTGTAGAAAAGATGAAAAGAGCAGCAGCTAAACAGAGCGTGGAAGCAGAAATCTGGGCAGTGAATGCTGAAAATACAGATTTAAAGGATGTAGAGGCTGATATTATATTTCTAGGCCCACAGGTTCGCTATGCAAAGGATGAAATTCAGGAAACTGTTGGTTCTATTCCAGTTTATATGATTGGTATGAAGGACTACGGTATGATGAATGGTGAATCAGTACTTGAACAGGCTTTAGAATATCTAGGTAAATAAGTTCATTGACTTTGGACTATGCCTTTGGTAGAATAATAGCAAGCGTTGAAGAGGAGGAGTACAGTTATTCTTCTTAAAGAGACCTCTTGGTTGGTGTGAAAGAGGAGAGTGAAGACTGGAAGGTAGCCTTGGAGCATATTTGGTGAATGAAGTAGTCAGATACGTAATACTGCGTTAAAGTAAAGAGACATACAGAGTATGTGAAATAAGGTGGTACCACGATACAGTCGTCCTTATGCACATTCTCTTTTTTTATTTTTAAGGAGGAACTATGGAATACAGAACACCGATATTAGTGGTTTTTACTCTATTTGCAGTAACATTAGGTTATTTCTATTATAAAAAGAGAAAATCCATTAAAGAAAAACAGATGGAGGAAGCATTACGTTTTGCAGACTTTAAAGAAAAAAACAAGCATTTTACATCGGAAAAGTTTGATGCCTGCAGTGATCAAGATTTAGTGAATCTAATTGTTGCACGCATTGGAGATTTAGAAGACGAAGATGAAAACTTCCTAGATAAGTTAAATATGGAAGAAAGAACTGTCTATGGTATCAGTCAGTTAAATGAATGTGTAAGTACTACTAAAACAATTCGTTCTTTTTTTGAAACACCTGCTTATTCAGTATATGCGGATGAATTAGAAACTTATTTCAATAATGTACGTGAACCACAGATTGCTGAATTAGTAAAGAGTGCAAAGAGATTAAATGAAATCATGGAAAATGGTGAAGAAGACGAAGATATGGGTGATTATTCTTCTTATAATTTCTCGGATTTCACGCATGAATATATCACTATGATTGCAGGTACAGATTTCATGCCTAAATTAACTAAATATATTAGAGAACATAAAGAATCATTTATCGAGGGGGATGAACAGAATGAAGAAAGAGTTACCGACTAAATATGACCATTTAGCTGTAGAAAAAGGTAAATATCAGCATTGGCTAGACAAGGAATATTTTACAGCTGGAGATTTAACAAAGAAGCCTTACAGTATTGTTATTCCACCACCAAATGTAACTGGTAAATTACATTTAGGTCATGCTTGGGATACAACTATGCAGGATATGATTATCCGTTATAAGAGAATGCAGGGTTATGACGCATTATGGTTACCAGGTATGGACCATGCTGGACTTGCAACTCAGGCTAAGGTAGAAGCAAGACTTAGAGAACAGGGAATTTCTCGTTATGATCTAGGAAGAGAAAAGCTTGTTGATAAGATCTGGGAATGGAAAGAAGAATATGCAGATATTATTCGTGCACAGTGGGCTAAACTAGGATTATCACTAGATTATTCAAAGGAAAGATTTACTTTTGATGAAGGTTTATCAGATGCTGTTAAAGAAGTATTTGTTAGATTATATGAAAAGGGATTAATCTACCAGGGTGAAAAGATTATCAACTGGGACCCAGTACAAAGAACTGCATTATCAAATATCGAAGTATATCACGAAGATATTGAAGGCCATATGTATTACTTCAATTATCATATTGTTGGTTCTGATGATATTTTAGTCATTGCCACTACACGTCCAGAAACAATGTTTGCTGATCAGGCAATTTTTGTACATCCTGATGATGAAAGATATAAGAAATATGTTGGTATGAAGGCAATCAACCCTGCTAATGGTGATGAACTACCAATTATGGCTGATAGCTATATTGATCTTGATTTTGGTACTGCTGTTATGAAATGTACACCAGCACATGACCCAAATGACTTCCAGCTAGCAAAGAAGTACAATCTTCCAATGCCTAAGTGTATGAATGAAGATGGTACTATGAATGATTTGGCTGGTAAATATAAAGGAATGGATCGTTTTGAATGCCGTGAAGCTTTATTAAAGGATTTCGAAGAAGCTGGTGTTGTCGACCATATTGAAACTATTGTGCATTCAGTCGGTCACTCAGAACGTTCTCATGCAATTGTAGAACCTTTTTTATCTAAGCAGTGGTTTGTAAAGATGAAGCCATTAGCTGAAAATGCATTAAAGAATCAGGAAACTGATGATAGAGTAGACTTCGTTCCAGAAAGATTTGAAAAGACATTCTCTAACTGGATGAATAACATTGAAGACTGGTGTATTTCACGTCAGGTATGGTGGGGACATCGTATTCCTGCATGGTACAATAATGAAACAGGTGAGTTATATGTAGGAAAAGAAGCACCTGAAGATATTGAAAATTGGACTCAGGATGAAGATGTTCTTGATACATGGTTCTCAAGTGCTTTATGGCCATTCTCAACTATGGGCTGGCCTAATACAGAAGATCCAATGTTTAAGAGATACTTCCCGACTGATACATTAGTAACAGGCTATGACATTATCTTCTTCTGGGTAAGTCGTATGATGTTCCAGTCTATTGAATTTACTGGTAGAAGACCTTTCAAGAATGTTTTAATTCATGGCTTAATTAGAGATGAACAGGGTCGTAAGATGTCTAAGTCTTTAGGCAATGGTGTTGACCCAATGGATGTTATTGATGAATATGGAGCTGATTCATTAAGATGGTTCTTATTAAATAACTCTTCACCAGGAGCTGATATGCGTTATGTACCAGCTAAATTAAAATCTACTTGGAACTTCATTAATAAGATCTGGAACAGTGCACGTTATGTATTAATGAATATTGATGAAGATCAGCAGTTAGAAGAATTAGATTATGCAACACTTAACTTAGCAGATAAGTGGATCTTAAATAGATTAAATGAAGTAATTAGAAGTGTTGATGAAAACATGGATAAATTTGAATTTATTAATGTTGGAACTGAATTATATCGTTTTATCTGGGATGATTTCTGCTCATGGTATATTGAATTATCTAAACTTCATTTAACTGGTGATGATGAAGTAGCTAAGAAATCTGCATTAAATACATTAGTATATGTGTTAAATACTATTGTTAGATTATTACATCCAATCATGCCATTCGTAACTGAAGAAATCTATCAGGCTATTCCACATAACGAAGAATCTATTGTTATTTCTAAGTGGCCAGAAGTAAATCCAGAATACGATAATGATACAATTAATGATCAGTTTGCTTACTTAATTGATATTATTAAGGGTGTAAGAGAAATCAGACATACTTATGTAATCAAGAACAGCATTGAAGTAGATTATACTATTACTACTAAGCAGGATGATCTTGAAGCATTATTAAAAGAAATTGCGCCTTATGTCAGCAAATTAGTTAATGCAAATTGTGTTGGATATAATGTACCAACTAGCAAGAATAATGCGACTGAAGTTATCAAGGGTGGTAATACACTTAATATTGACTTAGGTCAGTATATTGATATGGAAGCTGAAAAAGCAAAGGTTGAAAAGGAAATCAAGAAGCTTGAAGGTGAAATCAAGCGTGGTGAAGGTATGTTATCTAACCCTAATTTCACATCTAAAGCACCTGCTGCAAAAGTTGAAGAAGAAAAAGCAAAACTTGAAGATTATCGTTCTAAATATGCTGCAGCAAAAGAAAAACTTGCAAAGATGAATTAATTAAAATCCCCATTTATTTGGGGATTTTTTTAGTAATTATTGATTTTATCGAGTATAGATAAAGTAGAGGGAGCAGAAAGGGGTAAATATGTACGAGTTATCTAGAGAAAGACAAGAGCAGATCAATGGTGGGAGTGCATTGACTTATATAGTATATGCACTTTTAGGTATTGCAGGAGTTAAGTTATTGAGAGCATCACGTGGATACCTTAGACTTGGTCGTATAATAATGATGCAATAGAAAAAATTTTGAGTAAATAGATGATATATAGCGTATAGATATAGTGAGGGAGCAGAAAGGAGTAAATATGTACGAGTTATCCGTAGAAAGACAGGAGCAGATCAGTGGTGGAAGTGCGTTGACTTATATAGTATATGCACTTCTAGGTATTGCAGGATTAAATTTGCTTAGATCAGCTAAAGGTCGTCTCAGATTAGGTCGTCTTATTACATTAGAATGGGGAAATTAGGAAGAGAAGGGTGCAATTCGCACCCTTATTTGTAAGGAAGGTGAAATATGTTGAATAAATTTGTGAGAGAAGATAGTTCAATACATTATCATTGTAATGAATTAAAAGTTAAACTAGATTTAAATAAATTTGCATTTACAATTAATGGGGCAAGCTCGCAAAAAACTGATTAAATAGTAACAATTAATTATTTAGAAAGACGTTTGATTAAAGAAAAAATCAGTTTTTCAAGAAAGGAAAAGAATTCAAATAACAGTAAATAGAATCAGGTAAAGATAGAAAAAATACTCAATAAGATTGATAATATCTACTCTGATTATATTAATAAGTGTATATGGGAAATAGTGAAAAGCTGCCCAAGGTGTGTTGTAGTAGAGGAATTGAAGGTATCTAATAATATAACTATATCTAGAAAGAATGTTGAATTCAAAAAGAAACTAAAGGTAAAATGTAGAGTCTATGGAATTATGCTGAGATTGTAGTAAAGAAGTTCATATTAGTAGCTTATATGATATATTAATCAGTTGAGTGCAACGTGTTTAGTAATCTAGAAGGAATTGTTAATCACTTAGGGATGAGAAAAATATAAGTATCCGAATATATTGACCATTGTGTTTGAATGTGTTCAAATTTTTTCAAAGAAGAGCTTTAAAATAAACACATCAAATATCACAAATTAGAAGCCAAAAGATTTTGCTGAACTTTTAGGCGTATCTGTTAATATATTACAATGTTGAGATAGAGAAGAAACTTTAAAGGCAAACTGAACTCCAGCTAATAGGCGTTATTCCACATATGATCAGTATTTACTCAATCAAGTTGTATTTTTTAAGACATTTTTGTAACGCAAGAGGAATTATTGTAGACCAGTGTATTGAAGATTATGGAAATGGTATTAATTAAAACCGTAAAAAGTGGAATGAATTATTAGATGAAGTCATGGAATAAAAATCAAAAAACATAATAGTAAACCATAAAGATAGATTTATCAAGTTTGGTTATGTCTGTTTTAAAAAATTCTGTAAGAAGTTTAATACAACCATAGTGGTAGTAAACAATAAAGAACTTGTGCAAGATATTGCGTCAATCTTCATATATTCTCCTTCAGACTGTATGGGCTTCTTAATTATAGAAAGGGATGAGGGAATTGCTGAAGAGCTTCAAGACGGAAATAAATCCAACAGAGGAGCAGAAAGTCAAGATTCGTAAAACAATAAGTACTTGCAGATTTATCTATAACTTCTATCTTGCTCATAATAAGGAACCTTATGAAAGCGACAAAAAGTATATGAGCAGCAGTCAGTTTAGAGTATGGCTCAACAATGAGTATCTTTCGAGCCATCCAGAATATTCCTGGATCAAGGAAGCTTATTCAAAATCGGTAACACAGGCAATAAATAACGGACAGACCGCATTTGAAAACTTCTTTAATCACAAGAGCGCCTTTCCAAAATTTAAGAAGAAAGGCAGATCTGATGTGAAGATGTATTTCGTAAGGAATAATCCAAAAGATTGCCTTTGTGAAAGACACAGAATCAAGATTCCATCACTTGGCTGGGTCCGCACCAAAGAGAAAGGATATATTCCCACAACAAAGGACGGATATGTGATTAAGAGCGGTCATGTCTCAATGAAGGCTGACAGATACTATGTTTCATTTATTATAGAAATCGAGAATAACAGGAAAGCCAATAATTCTAGTGAAGGAATTGGCATTGACCTAGAAATAAAGGATTTTATGAGTGCCTCTAATGGAAAAACTTATAAGAACATCAATAATTCTGCATAATTAAAGAAGCTTGAAAAACAGCTTATTCGAGAACAGAGAAGTCTTTCTCGAAGGTATGAAAATCTAAAGAAAGGAGAGTCTACTCAAAAAAGAAATATACAAAAAACAAAGGCTTAAGATACAGAAGCTTCATCATAGAATTGACAATATTCGTACTGATTACATCAATAAGATAATCGCAGAGATAGTGAAAACCTATCCATCTTATATAACGATTGAAGATCTAAACGTATCAGGAATGATGAAGAACAGACATCTTTCAAAGGCAGTTGCTTTGCAGAATTTTCAAATGTGACTATGGTTATATCGAAAACAGAGATTTTAATGCTTCTACTAACCTGAGAGATGCTAAAACTTACGAAGTTGCATAAACAAACGCAAACGTAGGTATGTACCGAAGGCTATTTTGGGAATTTATGACTATGGAGTATGCAAGAACTTGTGAATAGATATGATTTCGGTCAATCCAAAGCATACACGAAGAAATAGTAAGTAATGTTCGTGAGAACTTAAATTATCTCGATGTGAGTATATTTTATCATATTTTGAGTGGCAGATATTTATGATCAAGGGACTTGAACAGTCTTCTCAGCCTAGAGAAAAAGCACTCTTGAATGGTATAGAATCATTGACCGACGAAGAACTTCTTGCGTTATTATTAAGAACTGGCAATAAAGAGCAGTCGGTTTTAGATTTATCTTCTACGATACTAAGAGAAATACATGGTATGAATGGGTTTCATACTATTACGTTTGCGAAATTATTATCTTTTAAAGGAATTAATAAAGCTAAGGCTATAGGAATTATGGCAGCATTAGAATTCTCTAAGAGAATTAATAATCATACAAATATAAATGAAGTGTATGATAGTCCTACAAAAGTCTTTTATCACTTAGAAACGAAAATGTCTTATTTATCACAGGAACATTTTTTGATTATGATTTTAGATAATCATAATCGTTTAATTGCTGAAAAAACATTATTTATCGGTAGTGTCAATATGTCCATAGTATCAGCAAGAGAAATTTTTAGAGAAGCTCTCGCTTTTAATGGTGTCAGTATCATCTGTGTTCATAATCATCCTTCAGGTGATGCGCATCCATCAAGCGAGGATATTAGTATGACACAGAAACTAGTAGATTTAGGAAAGATGATGAATGTGGATATTGTAGACCATATAATAATAGGTAGAAATCAATATTATAGTTTTAAAGCAGAGAAGGTATATTCTTCAATCTTATAACTGTTTTTCCTTATGATTGCATTTTTCAAAAAGAGATATTATAATGTATTCACCGAGGTGATGTCATTGTATAAAAAGAAGAAAAACAAGCATACGAGAAGAATGATTATCATTACTATAGTATTGATTATTACATCTGTTTATGCTCTTGTTTCAGGTATTACTGAACTACCATTTTCAAGTGTATTTCAGGATACAGTTGCGAATGCTGAATATTATATTATTAAGGCGCCAGTAAAATATGTAAAGAATGTCTTTACTGAGTATCATGATCTAAAACTTGTTTATCGTGAAAATAAGAAATTAAAGCGTTCACTTGATAATTATGCAAGTGAACTTGCGATGAATGAAGTATTATCAAATGAATTGTCAGAAATGAAGAAAATTACAAATATTGAATCTTTACCTACTGACTATAAAGTAAAATATACAACAATTATTGAAAGAGATGCTGAATCATGGAGTAACCAAGTGAAGATTGATATGGGAACTAATTCTCAGATCAAGAAAGGCATGGCTGTTATTACGTCTAAAGGAATGATTGGAACAGTTACTAAAGTAGGCACTATTTCTTCTACTGTGACATTGCTTTGTTCAGAAAATAACAGTGTTCAGCTTCCTGTGATGATTGTGGATGGTAATAATATATATTATGGTTTATTAAATGGCTATAATGTAAAATCTGGAACTTATAAAGTCTCTTTATTATCTACAGTGGATAAGATTCAAAAGGGATTAAATGTAACTACTAGTGGGTTGGGTGGAAAAGGAAAGTCTCCAAGAGGTATCTTAGTAGGCAAAGTGGAAGGATTTAATGCTGGCAATGATGCGAGTGGTAAATATGTTACTGTAAAGCCATCTGTTAACTATGATACATTAAATTATGTAGCAGTTGTGCAGAGGGTTAATTAATATGAAGAATAATCAGATCATCAAGAATTTCCTGATTATGTTTGTATGTTATTTGATTGATAGTGTGATTAATTTCTTTATTCCAACTAATATCAATCGTTCTGGTCTTACATTTGTTCCCTGTATTGGGCTGTTGATGTTTTCATTATTAACTGTTACGATTCATGATAAATCTGAAAGATTTTTCTTTGGAGCAGCATGCGGTCTTTATTATAGTGTATGTTACTCAAATTCATTAATGGTCTATATTCTTATTTATTGTGCAATTACTTTTGTAAGAACATATATTTATAGAAATGACAACATTACATGCTTTGAATCAGTAGTATATGCAGGTCTTATCATTACGTTTAAGGAATTTGTAATATATTGGTTGATGCTTATTTCGCGTTCAACTTATATTGGTATCATTCAGTTTACAACAATGAGATTTATTCCTACATTAGTTATGAATCTCATATTTGCATCAATAGTATATCTCGTATATAAACAATTTGATATCCATATCGAACCAAATGATTTTGACTTAAAAGATATTTAAGAGAAGAATTCAATTTCTTCTCTTTTTTTATTGTATTTCATTAAATTTTATGGTAATATGTCATGGTGTTTGAAATACACACACTATGGATTCATGGTTCGAGTGCCTAACAGGTGAGCTATGTTAGAAATAGTGGAGGAAAAAACAAAAAGGAGGAAATTACACATGCCAGTAATTTCAATGAAAAAATTATTAGAAGTTGGTGTTCATTTCGGACATCAGACAAAGAGATGGAACCCAAAAATGGCTCCATACATCTTTACATCAAGAAATGGAATCTATATCATTGACTTAAAGAAGTCTTCAGACAAATTAGATGAAGCTTATCAGGCAATGAAAGAAATCGCTGAAAAGGGCGGTAAGGTTTTATTTGTTGGTACTAAGAAGCAGGCTCAGGAAGCTGTTCAGACTGAAGCTGAAAGATCAGGTTCTTATTTCGTAAATTCTAGATGGTTAGGTGGAACTTTAACAAACTTCAAGACTATCCAGAAGAGAATTAAGAGACTTATTGAACTTGAAAAGATGGAAGAAGACGGAAGCTTAGAACAGTATACTAAGAAAGAAGCAGTTCTTCTTATGAAAGAAAAGGCTAAGTTAGAAAGAAATCTTGGCGGTATCAAAGAAATGAAGAAGTTACCAAATGCTTTATTCGTTGTTGATCCAAAGGTTGAACACAATGCTGTTGCTGAAGCTAAGATTTTAGGTATCCCAGTATTCGGTATCGTTGATACTAACTGTGATCCTGATGAAGTAGATCATGTTATCCCTGCAAACGATGATGCAATCAGAGCTGTTAAGTTAATCGTTGCTGCTATGGCTGATGCTATCTGCGAAGCTAAGGGTGAACCTACTACTGTAGCATTCATTAAAGATGAAGAAGAAAAAGAAGTAACAATGAACGATGCTGTTGCAAGCGTTGAAGAAAATAAAAACAACAAAGGACCAAGATATAAAAACGGCCCTAGAAGAAATAAAGCTCCAAGAACTGACAAGACTGAAGCATAATCAAAAGGAGAAAGCATTATGCTTTCTCCTTTTTAATAAAAATACGGAGGAAAAACAAATGGCAATTAGTGCAAAATTAGTAAAAGAATTACGTGAAAAAACTGGTGCAGGTATGATGGACTGTAAAAAGGCTTTAGATGCAACTAACGGTAATATCGAAGAAGCTTTTGACTGGTTAAGAGAAAAAGGTATCGCAAAGGCAGCTAAGAAGGCTGATAGAATTGCAGCTGAAGGTTTATCTGCATTTGTAATTGATGGTAATAAGGCGGCTTTAGTAGAAGTTAACTCAGAAACTGACTTCGTAGCTAAGAATGCTGAATTCCAGGAATTAGTAAACAATGTTGCAAAGACTATCGTTACAAATGAACCAGCTGATTTAGATTCAGCTTTAAAGATTGAATTAGATGGTAAAGACCTTGCTACTGCAATCGCTGAAAAATCAGGTAAGATTGGTGAAAAATTATCTTTAAGAAGATTTGTTGTTATGACTAAGGCTGATAACGAAGTATTCGGTGCTTACTCTCATATGGGTGGTAAGATCACTGCTTTAGTTAAGATCGCTGATAGCGATGAAGAAAAGGCTAGAGACGTTGCTATGCACGTAGCTGCAAGTGCTCCTCAGTTCATCGATAGATCAGCTATCCCAGCAGAACATATTGCTAAGGAAACTGAAGTATTAAAGAAACAGGCTTTAGAAGAAAATGCTAAGTCAGCTAAACCTAAACCAGAAAACATCGTAGAAAAGATGATTGCTGGACGTTTAAATAAAGAATTAAAAGCTATCTGCTTAGTTGATCAGGAATTCGTTAAGAACCCTGATTTAACAGTTGCTCAGTTCTTAGGAAATGCTAAAATTGTTGAAATGGCTAGATTCATGGTTGGTGAAGGCATGGAACACAAAGAAGAAGACTTCGCCGCTGAAGTAGCTGCTCAGATGGCTGCTGCTAAAAAATAATTATGGGTTTTAGAAGAAGTACAATATGTACTTCTTTTTTTACTATTTTCTTATAATGATAAATACATTGCATATTAGAGATTTACGTGTTATCATCTGAATTGTATTTTTTGTATACAAACGAGGAGGAAATATGAGTAAAGATCAAACTAGTATGTCTGAAGAACTTTTCAAAATTGATGGAAAGCCTTCTACATTACAAGCTTTACCTTTGGCACTTCAGCACGTTGTGGCAATGGTTGTCGGATGTGTTGCACCTGCTATTATTATTTCAGGAGTTGCTGGACTTTCAGCAAGTGATTCAGTTATTCTGATTCAGGCTGCATTAACTATGTCTGCAATCTCTACATTATTTCAGGTTTTTCCACTATTAAGAGAAAAGAAGTTTTCTATTGGATCAGGTTTACCTGTTATTATGGGAATTAGTTTTGCTTATTTGCCTACTATGCAGGCTATTGCTGGTGAATTTGATATTGCCACTATCTTAGGTGCACAGATTGCTGGTGGTATTGTTGCGGTTATTGTAGGTATATTTGTAAAAAAGATTAGAAAATTCTTCCCACCACTTATTACTGGTACAGTTGTATTCTCAATCGGATTATCATTGTATCCTACAGCTATTAATTATATGGCTGGTGGTGCAGCTTCTAAATCTTATGGTTCTTGGCAGAACTGGCTTATTGCGTTTATAACATTAGCTGTTGTTACTTTCTTGAACCATTATGGTAAAGGGATTTTCAAACTTGCATCTATCTTAATTGGCATTATTGTTGGCTATATTATTGCTTTATGCTTTCATATGGTGGATTTCTCAGCTGTTACCAATGCGTCTTGGTTCGCTTTACCACAATTTATGCATTTTGGTGTTAAATTTAATCCAGCAGCCTGTGTTGCTATAGGAGTATTATTCGCTATTAACTCTATTCAGGCTATTGGTGATTTCTCTGCTACTACTACAGGTGGTATGGATCGTATGCCTACAGATGAAGAATTAAATGGTGGTATTGTTGCTTATGGTTTAACTAATATCTTCTGTGCTTTATTTGGTGGGTTACCAACTGCTACTTATAGTCAGAACGTTGGTATCGTTGGTTCTACAAAAGTTGTTTCTAAGAAGGTATTTGGAATTGCTGCAGGTATTATTTTAGTTGCTGGCCTTATTCCTAAGTTCTCATCACTTCTAACTACAATTCCTTATTGTGTACTTGGTGGTGCGACTGTATCTGTATTCGCTTCTATTGCAATGACAGGTATTAAACTTATTGCATCTCATCCTATGGATTTCAGAAACACAACAGTTGTTGGCTTAGCTGTTGCTTTAGGTATGGGTGTTACTCAAGCGAACGCAGCACTTGCTACATTCCCATCTTGGGTTACAACTATCTTTGGTAAATCTCCAGTTGTACTTGCGACTATTACTGCAATTATATTAAATTTAATCTTACCAAAGAATAGTAATTCATAGATATAAATGACTTCCTGAACATTTGAACAGGAAGTTTTTTCTTAAAGAGTATTTTTTGTCTCATTAGTTCACTGTTGACTATAAAGTTAATTCTATTTATAATTAATTTGTAGATTTTACAGAAGGAGATTCATATGAATTATAAAAGAGTTTTATTAAAAATAAGTGGTGAAGCTCTGGCTGGTGATCAGGGCTTTGGCATTAATCCTATTGTAGTTAAAGATATCGCAGAACAGATCAAGGATGCAAAAGATCTTGGTGTTGAAATTGCGATTGTTTGTGGCGGCGGTAATATCTGGAGAGGTAAGACTGGTGCTGATATGGGTATGGAAAGAGCAAGCGCTGATTACATGGGTATGCTTGCAACTGTTATGAATGGTCTTGCATTGCAGAATGCCTTAGAATCAATTGGTCTTGAAACACGTGTTATGACTGCAATTGATATGAAGGAAGTTGCTGAACCATATATCAGAAGAAGAGCTGTACGTCATCTTGAAAAAGGTCGTATTGTTATTTTCTCAGCTGGAACTGGTAGCCCATATTTCACAACTGATACAACAGCTGCATTAAGAGCTGCTGAAATTCATGCAGATGTTATCTTGATGGCTAAAAATGGTGTAGATGGTGTTTATTCAGCTGACCCTAAGTTAGATCCAAATGCTGTTAAGTTTGATAAGTTAACTTATTTAGATGTTCTTAATAAAGATTTAAAAATCATGGATCAGACAGCTATTACTTTATGTAAAGACAATAATATTGATTTAAGTGTATTTAATATGCAGAAAGAAGGAAATATTGCGCTTGCATGTAAACAGGAAGTAGCGGGTACAATTATTTCAAAGGGAGAATAATAATGGTAGAATTAGTACTTGAAGAAGCAAAAGAAAAGATGGAGAAATCTGTAGAAGCTTTCTCTAATGAATTAGTTAATATTAGAACAGGACGTGCTAACCCAAGCATGCTTGATAGAGTTATGGTTGAATATTATGGTTCACCAACTCCTTTAAATCAGGTAGCAGGTATCTCAGTTGTAGAAGGTCGTCAGTTAGTAATCAAGCCTTATGATAAGAATTCTATGAAGGATATTGAACATGGTATTTATCAGTCTGATTTAGGTTTAACTCCACAGAACGATGGAACTGTAATTCGTATCGTTATTCCACCTCTAACTGAAGAAAGAAGAAAAGAAATGGTTAAGCAGGTGAATAAACTTGCTGAAGAAGCTAAGGTTGCTTTAAGAAATATCAGAAGAAATGCAAATACTGATGTTGAAAAAACTGGCGAAACTGAAGATGAAGTAAAAGCAGGTAAGGAAGATGTTCAGGATTTAACAAATGAATTTGTTAAGAAGATTGACCAGATTGCTAAAGAAAAGGAAAAGGATTTAATGACAGTTTAATGCCATTTAAAGGAGGATTCATAAAGTCCTCCTTTTTTGATTGTTTGAAAATGTAGTGCACTATGCTATAATACGGTTTATGAGGTGATTATAATGCTTTTTAAAAGAAAAGAAAAATATACATTAGATATGGATCGCATCCCAGCACATATCGCATTTATTATGGATGGAAATGGAAGATGGGCTAAAAAGAGAAAAATGCCTAGAACATATGGCCATCATGAAGGAACTAAAACAATAAGAAATCTTGCTTTAGAAGCGAATAACTTAGGTGTAAAAGCCATGACTGTTTATGCTTTTTCTACTGAAAACTTCAAGAGAGAACAGAGTGAAGTAGATTATATCTTTAAGTTGCCTAAAGAATTCTTTTCTCTTTATTTTCAGGAATTAATGGATAATAATGTTCGTATTATGACAATAGGTCATTTAGAACTAGCTCCAAAGGAAACGCAGGATATTATTAATGATGCAATCACAAAGACTAAAGATAATACAGGTTTAAAACTTGTCTTTGCATTCATCTATGGTGGTCGTGATGAAATTGTTGAAGCTACTAAAACAATTTGTGAAGAATATAAAGAAGGAAAAGTGAGCCTGGATAATATTACAGAAGATTATTTTGAGTCACATTTAATGACTAAAGAATTACCACCTGTTGATTTAATGATTCGTTCAAGTGGTGAGTGCCGTTTATCTAACTTCTTATTATGGCAGCTTAGTTATGCTGAATTTATTTTTGATGAAGCATATTGGCCTGATTTTAATGCGGAAAAACTACATGAATGCATCTGGAAGTATCAGAATAGAGACCGTCGTTATGGAGGCGTAAAATAATGAAACAAAGAATCATAACAGCGATTGTATTAGTTGTACTTTTTTTACCATGCGTTATTGTAAGTGGTATACCTTTTAAAATTCTCATGGCTTTTATTGGAGTAATGGCCACATATGAATTACTATCTATTACAAAAGAACCTAAACCTCATTTTTATTTATACATTGTATTAGGTGCTTATATTTTAGGATCATTATTCTTTTCAAAAGGATTACTTGTTTCTAATATGTTTATTGTAATCTATATGGTTGTTTTATTAACTTGTGGAATTTTTGATGCAGGTATGCCTTTTTTAAGAATTTCCTATTATTTCACAAGTGCTACTTTAGTTGCCCTTGGTCTTCATGCTGTTTATTATTTTAGAACAGCTCTTGATCTAAGATATGTTATCTTCTTAGCACTTGCAACTCTTGGAGCTGATACATTTGCTTATTTTGTTGGCCGTGCGATTGGTAAACATAAATTAAATCCACGTCTTTCACCTAAGAAAACTATTGAGGGTTCTATTGGTGGTATTGTATGTGGTGGATTATTAGCTCTTGCTTATGCTTATTTTATGCATATTCCTTACCCATTGACTCATCTTGCTTTAATGAGCTTTGTGCTTGCAGCAACTGGGCAGATTGGCGATTTAACATTCAGCTCTATCAAGAGAACTTTTGAAGTAAAAGACTATTCCCAGATTTTCCCTGGTCATGGTGGGGTATTGGATCGTTTTGATTCAATTATCTTTAACTCCATGATTCTTGGATTTCTACTTACATTACTCTAATTTAGGAGGCAGTTTATGAAAAATATTACAGTACTTGGTGTTACTGGTTCTATTGGAACACAGACAATAGATGTTGTATTGGAACATCCAGATGAATTCAAGATTGTGGCCATGTCAGCGGGTCATAATATCAAGAAATTAGAAGAAATCATGAGTCAGCTTCCTGTTGCACATATCTGCGTACTAGAACAGGCAGATTTCGATTATCTAACTGAAAAATATCCAGACCGTCATTTCTATCTAGGACAGGAAGGATTAATTCAAATCAGCACATTAGAAGAAACTGAAATCGTTCTTAATGCGATTGTTGGATTTGCTGGACTATTACCAACTATTGAGGCAATTAAGGCGGGTAAAGATATAGCACTTGCTAATAAAGAAACTTTAGTTGTTGCAGGTCATATTATTATTCCTCTTGCAAAAGAATATAATATTCAATTATTACCAGTAGATAGTGAACATAGTGCTATTTTCCAGTCAATGCATGGAGAATACCCAAGAGAGATTTCTAAAATTCTTTTAACATGCAGTGGTGGAAGTTTTAGAGATAAGTCTTTAAGTGAACTGAAAGATGCTACTGTTGAACAGGCTTTAAATCATCCTAACTGGAGTATGGGTGCTAAAATCACCATTGATAGTGCGACTTTAGTTAATAAAGGATTAGAAGTCATGGAAGCAAAATGGCTTTTTGATGTAGATTATGATGATATTGAAGTTTTAATTCATCCTGAAAGTGTGGTTCATTCTATGATTGAATGTACAGATACAGCTGTAATTGGTCAGTTAGGAACGCCAGATATGCGTCTACCTATTCAATATGCACTGACATATCCTCATAGAATACCTTTAATGAATAGTAAAAGACTTTCTTTGTCAGATATAGGAACACTTCATTTTTATAAGCCTGATACTGAAAGATTTAAAGCATTACCTCTTGCCTATCGTGCAGGAAGAGAGGGTGGAAGTATGCCTTGTGTATTCAATGGTGCCAACGAAGAAGCCAATCAGTTATTCCGCAATGGAAAGATTAAGTTCTTAGAAATTGTAGATTTGATTGAAGATGCAATGAATGCACATAATGTTGTAGAAAATCCAACTCTTGATGAATTAATTAAGATAGATGCAGATGCAAGAGCTTTTGTAAGAAAGAGAGTAGGTTTATAAGATGCAGACTTTAATTAATATATTAGTATTCCTGCTTATTCTTACAGGAATTATAGTAATACATGAATTAGGACACCTTATTGCAGCTAAATTCTTTAAGGTTTATTGTGGTGCATTTAGCATTGGTATGGGTCCAAAAATTTTTGGTAAAAAAGGAAAAGAAACAGAATTTCAGATTCGTGCTTTGCCAGTAGGTGGATTTGTATCCATGGCAGGAGAAGCAGATCAGGAAGATAATGAAGAATTTAAGGATGTTCCATTGGATCGTACATTAAAGGGCAAGAAGACTTATCAGAAGATTATTATTATGCTTGCAGGTGTCTTCATGAACTTTATGCTTGCGCTTGTTATCATGTTATCTGCAAATCTCACAGGCGGACAGATCAACGTAAATCGCTGTGAAGTAGGTTCACTTGTAGAAAATGGTTCTGCAACGAAGTATGGCTTTAAAAAAGGTGATGTCATCACTAATATTGAATGTAAACAGACAGGTGTTTCTTATGCAGTGGCAAGTTATGAAGACCTTCATAATGATATGACTAAGAAGGCATTAAAGATAGAATCTAAAAATGCGACATTGGATATTACTGTTAGACGAGGCAAAGATAGTATCGTTATTAAAACTGTAACACCTTATAATGAAGAACAAGGACGCTATGTACTTGGCTTCATGCAGGTAACTCGAAGAATGAGTGTGACTGAGGCATTAAGTTATACATCTAAACAATTATGTGAGATGTCTACTGCAATTTTCAATGCGCTTGGACAGCTTGTAGTTAACTTTGCAGCTACTATTAAGCAGATGTCTGGGCCAGTTGGTATTTATAAAGTGACTTCACAAGTGAGAGAATCTGGTTCAATTACGATACTTCTTTATTTAGTGGCTATGTTATCTGTGAATATTGGTATCTTCAACCTATTGCCTATTCCAGGTTTAGATGGATATCAAGCCATTCTTTCACTTATTGAAGGTATTATTCATAGGGAAGTTCCTGTGAAAGTGAAATATGCATTGCAGGTGCTTGGTCTCGCACTTGTATTTGGTCTCATGATTGCAGTAACTTATCAGGATCTGCTGCGATTATTCCAGTAAAGGAACTTCGGTTCCTTTTTTAAAGGTGATTTTATGAACAAATTAAGTATTTTATTACAACAATTACATATAGAAATGAATCAGGCTTTTTCTCATGCTGATATTACAAGAGTTGTAGTCCATAATGATAGCCGTTATACCTTTTATATTAGCTCACCTGAATTAATGCCTCTTAGTAATGTAAAGGCTTTAAAAGAAGCACAGCACTTATTTCCTTATCCATGTGAATTTCTCTTTGAAACAACATTAAATCATTTTAAAAAGGAAGATGTAATTGAATATAGTGAGTATATTATGCATTCACTACTAGGAAATGTACCAGAAATGCAGGGGATGACTAAAGAAGATTTAGATTTAAAGGGTGATGTTTTAACTTTGCATACTGTTAATCATATTCAATGTGATTCAATTAAGACACAGCTTCCTGAAATGCGTTCTTTACTATCAGGATTTGGTATTGATATTGATCTAAGAGCTGAAGTAGATAAAGACAATCATGATTATCAGCAGACGATTGCAAAGATGGAAGAAAACAAAGGGGTGCATATTGATTCAAGTTCTTTAGAAAAATACAATGAAGCAATGAATGAAGCACCTGCACCTTCATATTCTAAGCCAGCAGGTAACTATAAACGTTATAAGAAAGAATATGTAATGACTCAGATCAGTCAGTTAGATAACACCATGCGTGAAGTGACTGTACAGGGATATTGTTTCCAGGAAGAGACAACACAGGTGAAAAGCGGTAAACACATCCAGACACTTCTTGTGACTGACTATTCTGATAGTATTATGATTAAGAGATTTGAAAATAAGAATCGTAATACACTAGAAGAAATGCAGCAATTGAAAAAAGGTGATAAATGGATTCGTGCTAAAGGTACTTTTGAATATGATAGCTTTGCACGAGAACAGGTTATTATTGCGACTGAGATAGAAATTATTCCAGCTCCTAAAGCACGCATGGATAAAGCAGAGAAGAAGCGTGTAGAACTTCATTGTCATTCTAATATGTCTACCATGGATGGTATTGCAAGTGTAGGCTCCTATATAAAAAGAGCCAGTGAATGGGGTATGAAAGCTATTGCTGTTACTGATCATGGTAATGTACAATCATTCCCTGATGCCCAGGCAGCTGCTGGAGACAAATTAAAGATGATCTATGGTGTTGAAATGAATATGATTGATACACATTTTGATTGTGTATTCAATGCTAATGGTTTAAAGCTCAATGATTTGACTTATGTTTCTTTCGACTTAGAAACTACAGGTTTATCTCAGATTGATGACTATATTACTGAAATAGGTGCTGTTAAGATAAAAAATGGTTTAGAGGTAGGAAGATTACAGACATTTATTAAATCTCCTAAACCTATTTCTAAGAAGATTACAGAACTAACATCTATTACTAATGAAGATATTAGAAATGCTCCTACAATTGAAGAGTTCATGCCTCGTTTGATGGAGTTCTTTGGAGATGATCTATTAATTGCACATAATGGACGTTTTGATATTGGTATGCTTGATAAAGCTTTGGAACGTATGGGAAAAAGTCCTATTAGTAATCCTTGGATTGATACATTACCTCTTTCTAGACGTTTGATTCCATTACAGCGTTCTTATCGACTAGGTGCTGTCTGTCGTTTTTATCATATTCCTTATGATACAGAAGCAGCCCATCGTGCGGACTATGATGCTGAAGTATTAAGCCATTCTTTTAATGTCATGCTTCAGGATTTGATTAAAAAGGGATTTAAAACAATAGATGAAATCAATGATATAGAAATTGAAGAAAGCTATAAACATGCTTTCCCTTATCATATGTGTGTTCTTGCGAAAACACCAGAGGGATTAAAAAACATGTTTAGACTTGTTTCTATTGCGAATACAAAGTATTTCCATCAATGTGATCGTATTCCAAGAAGTGAACTTGAATTTTATCGTGAGGGACTTCTTTTTGGTAGTGGCTGTGTCAATTCAAAAGTATTTGAAATAGCTTCTACAAGAGATGAAGAAGAATTAAGAGAAGAAATTAAATTCTATGATTATATTGAAATACAGCCTTTAGAAGATGCTATGTATCTTGTCGATCGTGGTAAATATGAATCCATTGATGATATAGAAAGAATATATAAGCGTATTATCAAAATTGCGAAGGAAGAAAAGAAACTTATCTGTGCAACAGGTGATGTTCACTTTCTAGATAAGAGAGATAAGGTCTACCGTGAAGTTTTCATTACTAACTCTAAGATTCAGATTAATGGTAAGCCTCATCCGCTTCTTGTGAGAAATAATCCACGTGCTTTAACACCAGATGTTTATTTAAGAACGACAGATGAAATGTTGGAATGCTTCCCTTATTTAAGTGATGAAGAAACATATGAATATGTTGTCACGAATACTAATAAGGTAGCTGATATGATTGGCGACGATATTATTGTCACTAGAGAAGGACTATATCCTCCTTCTATTGAAAATGTAGATGTGAAGTTAAGAGAATTATGTAATAAGAATGCACATGCAACTTATGGTGAAGTCTTACCTGAAATTGTGTCAGCAAGACTTGAAAAAGAGTTGTCCAATATCATCAAGCACGGATTCGCTGTTATTTATTTTATCGCTTCAGAACTTGTAAGAGTATCTAATGAAGCAGGTTACCTTGTAGGGTCTCGAGGCTCTGTAGGGTCATCATTCGTGGCCACTATGGCGGGAATTTCAGAAGTTAATCCATTGGCGCCTCATTATATCTGTCCACATTGTAAACACAATGAATTCTTAGATGAAGGTGTTATTGCAGATGGTTATGATTTACCTGATAAGAACTGCCCAGTATGTGGACATAAGATGAAGGGTGAAGGACATAACATTCCATTCGAAACATTCTTAGGATTCAATGCCGACAAGGTCCCAGATATTGACTTAAACTTCTCTGGTGAGTATCAGCCTAAGGCGCATGCTTATACAAAGACGATTTTTGGTGAAGACCATGTCTTTAGAGCAGGTACTATCTCTACTGTTGCAGAAAAGACAGCCTATGGATATGCAAAGGCATATGCGGAAAATTTAGGTTTAGAAGATAATATTCGTAGTGCTGAGTTACAAAGATTAGCCAACGGATGTACAGGTGTTAAACGTACAACTGGTCAGCATCCAGGTGGTATTATCGTTATCCCAAATGATATGGAAGTATTTGACTTTACACCTTATCAGTATCCAGCTGATGATGTGAATGCGGAATGGCGTACAACTCACTTCGATTTCCATAAGATTCATGATAACGTATTAAAATTTGATATCTTGGGACATGTCGATCCAACTGTTATTCGTATGCTTCAGGATATGACAGGTGTAGATCCAAAGTCTATTCCTACAAATGATCAGAAGGTTATGAGCTTATTTAATAGTTCAAAAGCATTGGGCTGTGATTTATCATTCCTTAACTGCAAGACAGGTGCTTTAGGATTACCAGAGTTTGGTACGAAGTTTGTCCGTGGCATGCTTGAACAGACGCACCCAACTAGCTTTAATGAACTTGTCATCATTTCAGGCTTGTCTCATGGAACCGATGTTTATCTAGGTAATGCAGAAACATTGATCAAGTCTGGAACTTGTACATTACAGGAAGTTATTGGATGTCGTGATGATATCATGGTGTATTTAATTGAAAAAGGACTTCCTAACAAGGATGCCTTTGATATTATGGAATGTGTACGTAAAGGGAAATCACCAAAAGTATTCCCTCAAAAGGGTTATGTTGAATTAATGAAGAAGCATAATGTGCCACAGTGGTATATTGATTCATGCTTGAAAATCAAGTACATGTTCCCTAAAGCCCATGCCGTTGCTTATGTATTAAGTGCCATACGTGTGGCATGGTGGAAATTGTATTACCCAAGAGAATATTATGCTGTTTATTTTACAACACGATGTGATTTCTATGATATCGAAACATTGATTGCAGGAAAAGAATCTGTTTTTGATAAATATCAGGAATGTCTGAAATTAAAGGCAGAACATAAAGCATCTAACAAAGAAGAAGGCTTGATTACTGTCTTTGAAGTTGCACTAGAAATGTTTGAAAGAGGATTGAAGTTCAGCAAGATTTCTCTTGAACAATCTGATTCAAGAAAGTTTATTTGTAATCCTGATGATCCGACTGCTATTATTCCTCCATTTACATCTATTGATGGACTAGGTGATGCAGTAGGAGATTCAGTTGTAGAAGCAAGAAAAGAGAGACCTTTCACTTCTATTGAAGATATTAAAAAGAGAACACGTCTTTCAGGAACGCATATTGAGACATTACAGAAGATGGGTGTATTAAATGGTTTTTCTGAAAGTGATCAGTTAACAATCTTTGATCTATAATTTTTTTACGTGTTTTTCAACATTATTTGACTTATACATTTAACTGTGCTATACTCGATTTAGCAAAAGACGAGAGGGGAGACCCTCTCGTTATTTATTGAATAGGAGGTTCTATGCTAGAGAAAATTAAAGAAGGCTTATTGCCTATTATTGCTTCATTTGAATGTCATCTTGATTCCATGGAATATGTAAAGGAAAAAGGAGAATGGTATTTGCGTGTTTTCATTGAAAAGAATGATGGAAATCTGGACATGGATACTTGTGTTGCAGTCAGTGAAGCTGTAAGCGAAAAGTTAGATGAACTTGATTTGATCAAGGACGAGTATTATCTTGAAGTATCTTCTCCAGGAATTGAAAAGCCATTAAAAACTTTTGAGCAGGTTGAAGCTCATGTTGGCTCATATGTTCACATTGATTTGAAGAATCCACAGAATGGAATCGATTCTCTAGAAGGAACATTGGCCTCTATTGATGGCAAAGAATTATTGATCCAGTATATGGTGAAAGCTGTAAAAAAGAAAATGACTATAAATTATGATGATATTAAATTCATCAGACTCGCTGTAAAGTTCTAGGAGGTAAAAAACGTGGCGAAAAAGGAAAAAGGTTACAAATCAGCTCTTGAAAATCTTATCGAAGATAAAGGGCTTGATAGCGCTATTGTAATTGAAGCATTGACTGAAGCACTTGCTAAGTCATATAAGAAAAACTATTGTGGTACAGAATCAATCGTTGATTGTAAAATTGATGGTGATGGACAGATTAGAATTTTTATCACTCATCATGTTGTAGATGATGTAAATGATGAAGATTATGAATATTCTATTGAAGAAGCACAGGAAATTGATCCTAAGTATCAGGTTGGGGATGAAGTTGTTGAAGAAGCTGATATTTCTGAATTTGGTCGTTTAGCTGCTATTCAGACAAAACAGTTGTTAAGACAGAAAATCAGAGAAGCTGAAAAAGAAGCGTTATACAACGAATATATCAATAAGCTTGATGAAATCATCAATGGTACTGTTGATCGTGTAGAAGAAAGATTTGCGATTATCAACATTGGTAAGACAGGTGCTCTCCTTTCATCTAAAGATCAGATTCCTGGTGAAACTTTAGTTGAAGGTGAACATGTCAAGGTTTATGTGAGTGAAGTAGAACGTACTACAAAGGGTACTCATATTAGTGTATCTCGTACTCATGAAGGATTAGTTAAACGTTTATTTGAAATGGAAGTACCTGAAATTTTCGAAGGAACTGTAGAAATCAAATCAGTTTCCAGAGAAGCAGGTGAACGTTCTAAGATTGCGGTTTATACAGCAAATCCTGATATCGATCCTATTGGTGCATGCGTTGGTCCTAAGGGAAATCGTGTCAGAAATGTTGTTGAAGAATTAAATGGTGAAATGATTGATATTATTGAATGGTCTGATGATCCAGTTACATTTATTTCACATGCTCTTTCTCCAGCTAAGGTTGAAAGAGTAAAGTTAAATCATGCGAAGAATTCTGCTTTAGTTGTTGTACCTGATGATCAATTATCTTTAGCAATCGGTAAGCGTGGTCAGAACGCAAGACTTGCAGTTAAGTTGACTAACTGGAAGATTGATATCAAGTCAGTATCTGAAATCTTAGAAGAAGGTATTGATTTAGATGCGCCTGAAGTAGATATGGAACTTCTTGAAAAGATGAAGAAATCTATGGAAGAACATGAAGCAGATGAAGAAAAAGAAACTATTACTTTAACTCTTGAAGAGGATGAAGTAGAGGATAAGGTAGAAGAAGACTTAGGTGATGATGAATCATTTGATTATGACGATGATTTTGATGAACCAGATCATGATCCTAAATATGATGAAGATATTGATTATGATCAGTATGATGAATATTATAAAGACTAGAGGTGAACTTTTATGAAGAAAGTGCCTTTAAGAAAATGTGTGGCAACTGGTGAGCAGCTGCCTAAGAAAGAACTTATTCGTATTGTTAGAAATAAAGAAGGAGAAGTTTCTGTAGATCCAACAGGTAAGAAAAACGGACGTGGCGCTTATTTAAAGCGTTCTTTAGATGCTATTGAACTAGCAAAAAAGAAAAAGATTTTAAATAGAGTGCTTGAGGCTGAAATCCCTGAAGAAATCTATGAGGAACTAAAGACTTATGCTCAATAAGCAGGTTGCCTCTTTGTTAGGTCTTGCAATGCGTGGAAGAAAACTTGCAACTGGCGAGAGTGCTTTAAAGTCTATTCAGTCAGGTAAAGCACATCTTGTCCTCATTGCGAGTGATGCAAGTGACAATACGAAGAAGAAATATATTGATAAGTGTACATATTATCAAGTAGATTATTATATTGCTGGCACAAGTGAAGAGTTATCTAATTCTGTTGGTAAAGTCAATAGAATGGCGATTGTGGTCCTTGATGCTGGTTTTGCGAAAAGTATGAAATCGAAGTTAGGAGGGTAATTTATGGCAAAAAAGAAGAAAAACATAAAAAACAAGGGGAATAACAAAAAGAAGATGATCTCAAACTTTCCTAGCAAGAAAGAAGAAAAGGCCATTGTTGATGGTGTAGTTGAATATGAAGAAGGCATCACTGTTGATGAACTTTCTCAGAAAATCGGACAGACACCAGCAAATGTTATCAAGGTTTTATTCATGTTAGGTACAATGGTAACAATCAATTCATCACTAGATGATGAACAGGTTGAACTTATTTGTATGGAATATGGTCTTGAATGTAAAAAGATTGTTCCTGTAAGTGAAGTTAATTTTGAAGATTTAGAAGTTGTTGATGATCCTAAGGATCTTGAGCCAAGACCTCCAGTTATTACTATCATGGGTCACGTTGACCATGGTAAAACAACATTACTTGACCACATTAGAAAGTCAAGAGTTGCTGAAGGTGAATTTGGTGGTATTACACAGCATATCGGTGCTTACCAGGTGTCAGTTAAGGGTAAGAAGATTACTTTCCTTGATACTCCAGGTCATGAAGCGTTTACTGCTATGCGTGCACGTGGTGCAATGATTACTGATATTGTTATTATTGTGGTTGCTGCAGATGATGGTGTTATGCCTCAGACTAGAGAAGCAGTGGATCATGCTCTTGCAGCTGGTGTTCCTATTATTGTTGCTATTAACAAGATTGATAAACCAGGTGCAGACCCTCAGCGTATTATGACAGAAGTTTCTGAACTTGGATTAATGCCTGAAGAATGGGGTGGAGATGTTCCTTACGTTAACATTTCAGCTAAACAGGGTATTGGTATTGATGAATTATTAGAAACTGTTACAGTTGTAGCTGAACTTGCTGAATTAAAAGCAAATCCAAAGCGTATGGCTTATGGTAGTGTTATTGAAGGTCGTCTAGATAAAGGTAGAGGTCCAGTTGCGACTTTATTAATTCAGAATGGTACTTTAAGAAGTGGTAACCCAATTGTAGTTGGTGCAACTTATGGTCGTGTTAGACAGTTAGTTGATGATCGTGGACGTGAAATCAAGGCGGCAGGTCCTGCTACTCCAGTAGAAATTACTGGTTTAAATGATGTGCCTGAAGCAGGTGACAAGTTCATGGTATTTGAAACTGAAAGAGAAGCAAGACATGTTGGTGAAGAACGTGCTCAGAAGAAGATTGAAGAAGAAAGAAATTCTACTTCAGCTATGAGTCTTGATGATTTGTTCTCTCAGATGAAATCTGGTGAAGTTGTTGACTTAAATATTATTGTTAAGGCTGACGTAAATGGTACTGCAGAGGCAGTTAAGAGTTCATTAGAAAAGATTAATGTAGAAGGCGCTAGAGTAAATGTTATCCGTTCTACTGTTGGTGCTATTTCTGAATCAGATATTCTTCTAGCAAGTGCATCAAAGGCTATTATTTATGGTTTCAATGTTAGACCAGATGCTAATGTTCGTCGTAAAGCAGATGAAGAAGGTGTAGAAATCCGTTTACATCAGGTTATCTATAAGATGGTTGAAGAAATTGAAGCAGCTATGAAAGGTATGCTTGCTCCTGAGATGGAAGAAGTTGTTACTGGCCAGGCAGAAATAAGACAAATTTATAAGGTTTCTAAGGTTGGTAATATTGCTGGATGTTATGTAACAGATGGTTCTATTAAGCGAGATTGTGGTATCAGATTGATTCGTGAAGGTATTATTGTATATGAAGGTAAACTTGCTTCATTAAAGCGTTTCAAGGATGATGCGAAGGAAGTCAATCAGGGCTATGAATGTGGTCTTACAATTGAAAACTATAACGATATCAAAGAAGGCGATATTGTCGAAGGATACGTTATGCAGGAAGTTGAAGGTTAATTTATGGCTTCATTAAAGATTGATAAAATGAATCATTATATCATGAAGGAATTATCATTAATTCTTCGTGATGAAGTAAAAGATCCAGCTTTACGTATGTGTACTGTCACTTCAGTAAGCTGCTCTAATGATATGTCAGTGACTAAGGTTTATGTGACATTCATGAAGAACCAGGGTAAAGGTCTACAGGCATTAGATAGATGTAAAGGTTTTATTCGTTCACAGCTTGCAAGAAGATTAAAAATCAGAAAATGTCCTGAACTTATTTTCAAGGTAGATGAATCTCTTGAATATGGTAATCGTATTGAAGAATTGATCAAGAACTTACACTAAGATTGAGCCTCTTTAAGAGGTTCTCTTTTTTTTACTGAAATATAATAATATATACTCATAAAAATCTGTATAATTTCAATATACGATAAAACTGTGCTATAATATGTAAAGGAGGATTTCTATATGAAAAACGTAATTATAAATGGTAAAGTGATTTTAGAAAATTCTATAAAGGAATTAAATGTATTTTTTGAAGACGGAAAGATTACAGAGGTAAGTGATCGTATACCTACTGATGAAAATGTGATTGATGCAGAAGGTTTATACGTAGCACCGGGTATGATTGATGTTCATACTCATGGACGTAATGGCAGTGATACAATGTATGCTACTTTCAAGGATTTAAACAATATTTCTGTTTCAGAACTTAAGACAGGTGTTACCAGCTTCCTGCCTACAACTATGACCATGCCAGCAGAGGATATCAAAAAGGCTATTGCGGCAGGATATGATAATAAGGATAAGGTAGAAGGTGCTAAAATTTTAGGTATGCACCTAGAAGGTCCTTTCTTTAGTGTGAAATATAAAGGTGCGCAGCCAGAAGAGTGTATGATTGCCCCTACAGTAGAAAATTATTTATCTTTTGCAGGTGATCATCCTGATTTTATTAAAAAGATTTCTTTAGCACCTGAAATTGATGGCGCTCTTGATTTGATTAAATATTTAAGAGAGCAGAATGTTGTTGTTTCTATGGGACATACTGATGCGACTTATGAAGAAGCAGTAAAAGGTATTGAAGCTGGAGCCACTTCAGGAACACATACATATAATGCGATGACTCCATTAAAACATAGAGATCCAGGGGTTGTAGGTGCTGTTATGCTTCATGATGAAGTATATGCTGAATTAATTCTTGATGGTATTCATGTTTCATTCCCGGCTGCTAAAATTCTTTCAAAAATGAAGGGTGCAGATAAATTGATTCTTATTACTGACTCATTAGAAGCTGCAATGCTTCCTGATGGAACTTATGAATTAGGTAATCAGAAAGTATATGTAAAAGATGGTCAAGCGCGCTTAAAGTCAGGAAATCTTGCTGGTTCTACAGCAAATTTAAATCAGTGTGTAAGAAATGCATATAAACATCTTGATTTACCATTATATGAAGCTGTTGGATATGCAACAAAGAATGCAGCGGATCATTTAGGACTTAATGATTATGGACGTATTAAAGAAGGATGTGTTGCTGATATGATCTTTATTGATGATGATATCAATATTCATAGAGTTATCTTAAATGGTGAAACTAAAATCGGAGGATAGTTATGATTACAATTAAAAATGAATATTTAGAAGCCCAGTTTGACCCTAAAGGAGCTGAAATTTCAAAAATTATTGGCATGCAGGATGGCATCAACTATATGTGGAAGCAGGATCCTTGTTTATGGGGACATAGTGCACCTGTTCTATTTCCAATTGTTGGGGCATTAAAGAATGGAACTTGTCGTATTGATGGTAAAGAATATCATATGAATCAGCATGGCTTCTCTAGAAACACAGAATATGAAGTTTATGAACATGATGAAACACATGTTGTTTTCCATTTATCTTCTAGTGATGAAATTAAGAAGATGTATCCTTATGAGTTTGATTTATATGTGACTTATACTTTAGTAGATAATAAGCTTAAAGCAGAATTTAGAGTAGAGAACCATAATGAAGAAGTTATCTATTTCCAGATTGGTGGACATCCAGCCTTTGCATGTCCGTTTATTGAAGGAGAGGATGCAAATGATTATTACATTGAATTTGAACAGCCAGAAACAGTGGAACAGAAAGTAATTGATGTAGCAAGAAAAGGTATGTCTCATGAAACAAGACCATTATTTGATCATGAACGTCATTTCTTTGTACGTCAAGCAATGTTTAATAATGATGCTGTTGTTGTCCCTCATTTTAAATCTCATTATGTATCTCTAAAATCTCTTACAAATAATAAGAGTTTGAATTTCTATATGAAGGGATTTGACCATTTAGGATTATGGACAAGTTCTCATGTAGGCGGCTTACTTGCAATTGAACCATGGGTTGGACATACAGATTATGTTGATTTTGATGGAGAATTCAAGGATAAAGAAAGTGCTGTAGAATTAAAGAAGGATGAAACATTCACTTGCGAATTTGCAGTTGAGATATTTCAGTAAGAAGGCAAAAATTTGCCTTCTTTTTTTTATTTATTGTTTACGGAATATAGATGAGAATGTTATAATTTTTTAACGATAGGAGGTATTGCAATGAAAAAGTTGTTATTGGTTATACTATGTTTGTTGATGACAGCGTGTGGAACAAAGACAAAAGATTCTGATATTTCAGATGATGTATTAAAAAAATACAAAGAAGATTTGATATATACCAAAAAAACTAAGAAAATCGATAATTATTCTGATAAAATGAATATAAAATTGTATTATACAGAAATTAATGAAGGCTATCGCTATGAAATGCTTATAGATGAGCCAAAACAAAATATGTATAATATTAAAGCTATTTCATATAGTCCATCATGTTTAGATGATTATCAGCCGACTATTGGCTATTTTGATAAGGAAACATATTCTATGATTCCTGGAATTGTTGATAAAAAGAAGAATATTTATAAAGGTATTACTTTATCAGGCAGAGTGAAGAAAAAAGAAACTCTAAAAGTTTTAATCGAATTTGATACAAAAAAATCTCAGTCTGGTGAGTCATATAGTTATTGTTTTGAGGTGAAAAATGAGAATTGATAAATTACTAGCTCATTGTGGATATGGATCAAGAAAAGATGTTAAGCAGCTTTTAAAAGATGGCCTGGTTACTTTAAATGGTAAAAAAATAAGATCATCAGGTGCACATGTAGATCCTGAAAAGGATGAAATCTATGTAGGTGATGAAAAAATCAATTATTCTAAGTATGTTTATTATATGCTAAATAAGCCTGAGGGCTATGTAAGTGCGACAGAAGATAATGTTTACCCTACAGTTATTGATTTGATTAAAGAATATCATCCAGGATTGTTTCCAGTAGGAAGATTAGACGTAGACACTGAAGGTCTGTTATTAATTACTAATGATGGACAATTGGCACATCGTCTTCTTTCTCCTAGAACACATGTCCCTAAGACTTATTATGTCAAGGTCAAAGGCAGACTTGGAATAGGAGATGTTAATGCATTTACTAAAGGTATTCCTTTAGAAGATTTTACATGTATGCCATCCTATTTAAATATCATCAATAGTGATGAAATAAGTGAGTGTGAAGTTACTATTTATGAAGGTAAGTTCCATCAGGTTAAAAGAATGTTTCAGGCATGCGGTAAAGAAGTTGTCTATTTGAAACGTATTAGCATGGGTGAATTGAAATTAGATGAGAACTTAAAATTAGGTCATTACAGACCACTTACAGATGAGGAAATTAATAGCATACTATAACGTTTTATGATATAATAACATTGATATGGAGGTTTTATGAGATTAAGAAATAATCCTGATGCCATGCCTTTTTTAGAAGAGCAGGCAGATTTAGTTTTTATTAATCCACGTGATCACTTAGGTAAGTGGCACGAGGTGTTTGGAAATAACAATCCTATTGCAATTGAAATTGGAATGGGAAAAGGTGATTTCATTATCGAAAATGCGAGAAGAAATCCAGATATCAACTATATTGGTATTGAAAAATATTCTACAGTTTTAACTATCGCAGTTAAGAAATATCTTGAAATGGAGGCTTTGCCAAATCTCCGTTTTATGAAGGAAGATGCTGCAGTACTTGGTGAAGTGTTTGCGGAAAATGAAATTGATACAGTTTATTTAAATTTCAGTGATCCTTGGCCTAAAAAGAGACATTTAAAGAGAAGATTAACTTATGCTTCATTCCTTGATGTCTATAAGAATATTCTTAAGGAAAAAGGACATTTAATCTTTAAGACAGACAATCGTCCATTCTTTGAATATTCACTTGTTTCTATGAATAATTATGGTGTTTGTTTTCATGATGTATGTTTAGATCTTCATCATAGTGAAGGATATGAGGACAACGTGATGACTGAGTATGAAAAGAAATTCTCACCATTTGGACCAATCTATAGAATTGATATTGATTTTGGAGAAAAGAATGGATAAACTCATCAAACTGCATTCTTTAAAGGAATTTGAAGAAGCTATCCAAAATAGAAGTATTATCGTATTTTCTACAGATTGGTGTCCAGATTGTCTTTATATGAAAACTTATATAGAACATATTGTTGAAAATAATTCAACATATCGATTCTATTATATAAATCGAGATGATATGCTTGATTTATGTATTGAATTAAAAATCTTAGGTATTCCTTCTTTTGTTGCATATGACAAGGGTGAGGAATTAGGTCGATTTGTATCGAAATTAAGAAAGACAGAGGAGGAAGTTCAGTCTTTTATTGATTCAATTTAAAAAAAGAAAGTGTGGGTTGAATATGAAAATTACAGATTGGTTTATGGGCAAGGATATGGATCTTGATGATACTGTAAAGAAAGAGGAACCACCTCATGTGGATCCTGTGATTGAACAGCGTCGTAAAGAAAAATTCAGTGAGCCTATGATCTATAGCGAAGAAAAGAAAGTCGAAGAAAAGAAAGTAGAAGAAAAGGCACCTGTTGTTAAGAAAACAGCAGAACCTAAGAAGCCAAAAAAGCAAGAATATGTCATGAGTCAGATCATCTCTCCAATGAACGGAGTGCAGGAATCTAACAATCCTGCACCACAAAAAAAGCCATTAATTAAGAAAAAAATAAAAAGACGTGAGGATGATGTGGTACCTGTACTAAGTCCTTTTTATGGTGCTCAGGGAATTGAAGAAGAAAAACCTGTAGTGAAAAAGGCAAAGAAAGTAGAAAAGACAGTCAAGAAAGAAAGCGGTGAAGTCATTGATTCTGTGGAAAACCGCTTGAAGAATTTATCTACTTTGACACTTGAATCACAAGAAAACCTCAAAATTGTTGAAGAGAGAACAGGTAAGTTCAAACATGACATGGAGAATGAAGACTCTTTGATTGATGAAATCAATGATGATATGAGCTATGATGAACTCATGAATCTTTATGAAAAGAAGTTTGAAGATTAATGGGAATTGGTGTTGATATTGTTGAACTTTCTCGTTTAGATGTTGACAATGAACGTTTTGTACGTCATATTTTAGCAGATGCAGAATATGAAATATTTCAATCATTTCCAACTGAAAAACGTAAGAGAGAATATCTCGGTGGTCGCTTTGCGGCAAAGGAAGCTTATTTAAAAGCCAATCATCTAGGCATCGGTGGTATTTCATTTCACGATATTGTCATTTTGAATCATGAAGACGGAAGCCCTTATCTGAATGATGAGGATGCAGACATTTCTATTGCACACGATGGTGGCATTGCTATCGCTTTTGTATATAAGAAATAATTCTATTTAACCCGTATTCACCTTCTTCTTAAAACAAGTCTTTTGGAGGAGGTGATTTTTATATGTATAATCATGTATTTCTAGTGGGCAGAATTGCTCAGATGCCTGATTATGAAATTATCAATAATTATCGAAAGGATGCTTTAATCCATCTTCAGGTGTATCGTCCTTTTGATGAGATAAAAGGATGTAGGGATTATGATCTGATTCCTATAATCTTATGGAAAGGTTTAGCGGAAATGATTAATGATACTTGTCATGCTGGCAGTGTCATTGCAATAAGAGGAAGACTGAGTAATCTTGAAGATAAGCCCCAATATAAAGGGTATCGTGTCATGACTGTACGTGCAGAGTCTTTCGAACTTCTTGATGAGAAGCTCAAAGAACTTCAAAAACCGCTGACTATTGAGAAATAAGGAGGTTTATTTATGGTTGATCAGTCACTTATTAGAAACTTTTCAATTATTGCACATATTGACCATGGTAAGAGTACTCTTGCTGATAGAATTTTACAATTAACTGGTACTGTAGCAGATCGAGATATGAAAGATCAGCTGCTTGACGATATGGAACTTGAAAGAGAGCGTGGTATTACAATTAAGTTAAATGCTGTCTCTTTAACATATAAAGCAAAAGATGGAAAAACTTATCTTTTACATCTTATAGATACACCGGGCCATGTTGACTTTTCTTATGAAGTCTCACGTTCTCTTGCGGCTTGTGAAGGCGCTATTTTAGTAGTAGATGCCGCTCAGGGTGTTGAAGCGCAGACTCTTGCAAATGTTTATCTTGCATTAGATAACAATTTGGAAATTCTTCCTGTTATTAATAAAATAGATCTACCTAGCGCTGATCCAGATAGAGTTGCTGCAGAAGTGGAAGAATTAATTGGTCTTCCAGCAGATGATGCACCTCGAATTTCAGCTAAGACAGGTTTAAATGTTGAAGCGGTATTAGAGGAGATTGTTAATAAAGTACCTGCACCTAGTGGTGATATTAATGCACCGACTCAGGCTTTAATCTTTGATTCTTTCTATGATGCTTATAGAGGCGTTATTATTCTTGTTTGTGTCAAGGAAGGTAAGATCAGAGTAGGTGATCATATTCATTTTATGGCGAGCAACGCAGATTATGAAGTTGTGGAATGTGGTGTTCATACACCTCGTGAAGTGAAGAAAGATGAGTTAGTAACAGGTGAAGTAGGATGGATTGCTGCAAGTATTAAGTCTATTTCTGATGTTCATGTTGGTGATACAGTTACAACTCTTGAAAATAAAGCGACCGAGCCATTACCAGGTTATCGTCGTATGAATCCAATGGTTTATTGTGGTCTTTATCCAATTGACAATGCGAAATATAAAGATTTGCGTGAAGCACTTGAAAAGATTGCATTAAGTGACTCTTCACTTGTTTATGAACCTGAAACATCTCAGGCTTTAGGATTTGGTTTCCGTTGTGGCTTCCTTGGCTTATTACATATGGATGTTATAGAAGAAAGATTAGAAAGAGAATTTGGCCTTGATCTGATTGCAACAGCACCATCTGTAATCTATAACGTTTATTTAAGTGATGGTTCTATGATTGAAATAGATAACCCAGCTTTACTGCCAGATCCAACAACAATTACACGTATAGAAGAACCTTATGTACGTGCTGCAATTATGACACCTGATGAATTTATTGGGCCTATTATGGAATTATGTCAGAATAAGCGTGGAGAATATGTAGATATTGAATATCTTGATGATACAAGAAGAAATGTTATCTACTATATTCCTCTATCAGAAATTGTTTACGATTTCTTTGATAAACTAAAATCATGTACACGTGGTTATGCATCATTTGACTATGAATTACATGGTTATCGTACAAGTAACTTGACTAAGATGGATATTCTCTTAAATGGAGAAGTAGTTGATGCGTTATCTTCTATTGTTCATAAGGATTTTGCATATGATCGTGGAAGAATCATCTGTGAGAAGTTAAAGACTATCATTCCAAGACAACAGTTTGAAATTCCTGTTCAGGCCGCTATTCAGGGACGTATTATCGCACGTACTAATATTAAGGCAATTAGAAAGAATGTCCTTGCAAAGTGTTATGGTGGGGATATTTCACGTAAGAAGAAGCTTCTTGAAAAACAGAAAGAAGGTAAAAAGCGTATGAAGGCTGTGGGAAGTGTTGAAATACCACAGGAGGCATTCATGGCTATTTTATCTGTGGATGATGAATAGGCAGAATGATTTCTGCCTTTCTTTATTTTTTCACACATTTCATTTTCTCTAATTAATTGAAATGATAGGAATATACATATATAATATGAGAGAAAAAAGGTGGGATTTGATTGTTTAGTAATAGACCGATAAAGTTTATAGGGCGAAAAGAAGCCCAGGAACAGCAGCGTAACCAGCTAGATAATGTAGTTGCACGTCGTTTTTATATTATTATTGGCGTTGTTATTGTGATAGCAACAATATTTGCATTGAGATTGTTCTATATGCAGATTAATAAGTCTGATTTCTATTCAGCTAAGCTAGAACAATACAGCACAAATACATTTGAAGTAGATGCATTACGTGGTGAAATAGTTGATAGAAATTATAATAAGCTTGTTTATAACGAAAATGTTGTTTGTGCAACTTATTATGCGGTTAGAGGAATTAAGGATGATGAAATTAAATCTATGGTTAATTTTATCACTAAGAATTGTAATGTTGATATTTCAAGTGTAACTGAAAGAGAGAAAAAAGATTACCTTCTTATGAAGGATAAGAAATTTGCAAAATCTCTCGTTACAGAATCTGAAAAGAAGGCTCTTGCTGCAAATGATGATGGAGATACGGAGTATTATAATTTACAGTTAAAAAGAATTACAAAGAAAATATTAGAAAAACATTTAACTGATGATGATATCCGCTATTATAAGCTCTATTATACAATCAAGAATTGTAAGAGTGGTTCTGCAGTACTTCTTGAGAATATCAGTTATCAGGAAGCAAGTATCATTGGTGAAAATAATGATTTATTAAGAGGTATTCAGGTAACAAGTGACTGGAAGCGTGCTTATACAGATGAGTCTATGCTAAAGAGTACACTTGGTAAAGTTACTACAAAGAAACAGGGGCTTCCTGCAACTTTAAAAGATGAACTTCTTGCGTTAGATTATAGTAATGACTCACGTGTTGGTACGTCTGGATTAGAAAGACAATATGAAGACATTCTTAGTGGGAATAAGTCAGTTATGACTTTGAACTATATGAGTGATGGAACGCCTATTGTCAAAACAAAGAAACAGGGTAGCAGTGGTGAAAACATTCAGTTGACCATTGACTGGGATATTCAGACACAATTGACTCAGATGGTTGAGCAATGTCTTTATAGTCATACATCTGAAAGGTATCAGCAGCATATTTATTGTGTTGTGATGGAGCCTAAGACAGGTGATGTGGTTGCCTTAGTTGGTAAGGAATTTAATAAAGAGAAGACACCTTATGAAATGAAAGATGCGACTTATCTAGCTTATACGGGTGCATATCGTATTGGTTCTACTATGAAGGGGGCTGTTATTTACGCCTGCTTCAAGAATAACATTATTAAAGCGAACCATTATGAAACTGATACTTCTGAAGGTTTGAAGATTGCTGGTACAAAAGCAAAGCATTCTTGGAACAAGAGTGGTTTCGGTAATATTAATGAAGTACAGGCATTGGCTTATTCTTCAAACATTTATATGATGAAGATTATTATTAAACTTGCTGGTGGTCATTATCAGTATGATCGACCAATTCATATCAATAAGAGTGCATTTACTAAATTGAGAAATGCAGCGGGTGAATTAGGATTAGGTGTCAAGACTGGTATTGATTTACCTTATGAGGCAGCAACTGGGCCTCGTGAGGAAGAAGATACAGCGGGTAAGCTTCTTGACTTCTCAATTGGTCAGTATGATACGTATACACCATTACAACTTGCTGTATATGCTTCTACATTGGCTAATAAAGGTGTTAAAGTACAGCCTCATCTTTATAAGAGTTCGTTTAAGACAGATACGTCCGGTGAAATTGTAACTCTTAATACGCATAAGAAGAAGGTTATGGATGATGTATCTGAAGGTAATGAAGATGCGTTCAATCAGATTCAGGCTGGTATGAAAGCCGTAGTTACTTATGGTACTGCTGCAGGTTCATTTTCTGGTTTCCCATATGATATTTCAGGTAAATCAGGTACTGCCGAAGACTATACACATACAGGTAATATCGACCATCCTAACCATTTGTTTATTGCTTATGGTCCAAGTAAAAATCCACAGGTTGTTGTAGCTGTTCTAGAAGAGAGATTAAAGGGTTCTAATGATGCGCCTACTATCGCAAAAAAAGCGTTTAGTCTCTATTTTGAAAAATATGGCTATAATAATTAAAAAATTACTAGTAATTTATAAATTTATATGATAATATATTGAAGCAAACTTATTTGGAGGTGTAATTCATGAGAGATAATATTATCTTAAAGTGTACAGAATGTGGTGAAGAAAACTATATCAACACAAAGAATAAAAAGAGTCATCCTGAAAGGGTTGAATTTAAAAAATATTGTCCAAGATGTAACAAGAAAACTGTTCATAAGGAAAAGAAATAAGCCTTAAGGCTTATTTTTTTTATAGGAGGATTTATATGATTAAAAGATTAGTAGTAGGTCCTTTACAGGAGAATTGTTATATAGTGAGTTGTGGTCATACCTGTGTTATTATTGATCCAGGAGATGAAGCAAATCATATTATACAGGAAATAGAGACTGATCATTTGGAAGTAAAAGGCATTCTTGTGACACATGGTCATTTTGATCATATTGGTGCTGTGAATGAACTAAAAGCATATTATCATACAGATGTATATGCTACGAAGGATTCTAAAGATATGATGCTTAACTGGGATGAAAATCTCTCAGTTATGATTAGTGGGGAAAAGTATATTGTAGAAGATGTACAAATCATTAATGATACAATTATGCTTGAAGGCATGAACTTCAAAGTTTATGAGACACCAGGTCATGCAAAAGGAAGCTGTCTTTATTATTATGAACAGGAAAATGCATTATTTACTGGTGACACATTATTTAGAGGCGGCTGTGGAAGAATTGATTTCCCTACAGGAAGTCAGTCGGCTATGATGAAGTCTTTAAGTAAAATAAAACAATTTAAATTTGATGCCGATGTCTATCCAGGACATGGTCCACAATCCAAAATCTCTGTAGAAAAGAGAAATAACCCGTATTTATCCTTTTGAGTAAAAAAGTTGCTGTTTAGTGCAAAAATCTAAAGATATATAATTTTAGGTATATAATGGTAAAGAAGTGGATTTTAATACTTATATTTGGTTTTTCCTTTATGTATAGGAGTTATACATTCTCATTATCCATTTCAATTTGTCCTCTAACCCCTGAAAAGAGGACTTTTTTTATTTTTTTGTGTATGAAAATAATGCGCTTTCAATTATAATGAGAAATGGAGGTTTATGAAATGAAAAAGATAATACGTTTAATACTTGCTATGGTTATAAGTTCTACACTTATAGGATGTTCTTCTAAGCCTGGAGGAACGATTGACTTGACAAGTAATATCAAAGTAACAATCAAAGGCTATAATGGTAAGGGAGAGGTTTATGTCGATAATAATACAAAGTATGATAAAACCAATTCTGACATTAGAGATTTTGTAAGTAATGTAGAATATACGTTAGAAAACGGTGAAAATGGTGCACTCTCTAATGGTGATGAAATTACTATTAAGGCTAAATATTCTAAATCACAGGCTGAAGATTTAAGGCTTACTATTAAGAATCCTACTAAGAAGGTCAAGGTATCTGGGTTAAAAGATTTATTAACAGGTTATTATGATTGTGATATCAAGATTAAAAATTATGGTTCAATTAAATTAAAGCTTGATGCGAATACAGCACCTATTACCGTAAGCAATTTTGTCGGACTTGCAAATGATGGTTTCTATAATGGCTTAACATTCCATCGTATTATTAAAGGATTTATGATCCAGGGTGGAGATCCTAATGGAGATGGAACAGGAGGTTCTAAAGATACTATTAAGGGTGAATTTTCTAGTAATGGTGTAGATAATCCTTTGAAGCATACAAGAGGCGTTATTTCAATGGCAAGAAGTCAGTCCAATGATAGTGCCAGCAGTCAATTCTTCATTATGCATGAAGATGCACCTTCATTAGATGGTGAGTATGCAGCATTTGGAAGTGCTTATTCAGGAATGGATATTGTTGATAAGATCTGTAATGATGCAAAGACAGAAGACAGCAATGGAACAGTACTAAAAAAGAATCAGCCAGTTATTGAAAGTATTATATGTACAAAGGTTCAGTAAATTTTACTGAATCTTTTTTAAGTTCTATGAGAAAAATGGTTTTGTATCTTGTATGTAATAGTAGGAGGTTATTTTATGGATGAACTATTTGAAACTATTTTTTTCAAAGCACTTAAAGCAGATTCTACAGACATCCATTTCAAATTGACGGACTATTTGAGTATTCAATTTAGAGTGTTTGGAGAGTTACAACATTATCAGGATTATGAAAGTTCAGTAGGTGCTAAGATCATGAATTATCTGAAATATAAGTCTTTCATTAATGTGAATTATAAGATGGTTCCTCAGACAGGTGCTTTTCACTACTACATCAATGAACATATTTATTTCCTTCGTGTTTCTTATTTACCTGGAATGGATTTTGAAAGTATAGTCATAAGAATATTAAATAATCATGAGAATATCACTATTAATGAGATATCAGAGATTGATGACTTTACTTTCTTTCTTAATGAAATCTGTTATCAAAAGGCAGGACTCTTTTTGGTAGCAGGTGCTACAGGTTCAGGTAAATCAACCACTTTATATGCCATACTTGATAAGATTATTGAAATGGGAGGAAGAAATGTTGTTACATTAGAGGATCCAATAGAGATAGTCAAGGAACATTGTCTGCAGATAGAAATGAATGAAAGTTTAGGTATTGATTATTATAATTCATTGAAACAGATTTTAAGACATGATCCAGATGTAATCATGATAGGTGAAATTAGAGACGAAAAGACTGCAAAACTTGCGATTACATGTGCTTTAACAGGGCATCTGGTATTATCTACCATTCATGCTAGTAACTCATTGCTGGTAATAAAGAGAATGTTGAATTTAGGGATTAATGAAACGGATTTAGAGGACGTATTGATTGGTGTAGTTACACAACGTATTAAATATGATAGAAGGAATAGAAGAGTCATCATACTTCCTGAAATAATGAATAAGACGCAGATCAAACAATATTTTGTAGATCATACAGTTAGTTATCCATCATTCAAAGACAATGCCTTAATGCTTATTAAAGAAAAGCACTGTGACCAGTATTTGTTTAAGGATGAGTTGAATGGACAATGATCTTTTATTTCTTGAAAACTTATATAATCTTCTCGAACAAGGTTATGGGATAGAAGAAACATTACTTATTTGTAAAGATATTAATGATCATCCAAGCATTGATACAATATTGCAGAAAATATATGATGGAGAGAATTTAACTGATGCATTACTAGATCCTCATCTTCCACCTTTATTTATTGAGTTTTTTACTTTCTTTTCTATGCGTTCCACCATTTCAAATGCGATTAAGAATAGCTTAAAAATATATAATGAAATATATTCAATGAAAAAGAAATTAGTTGCCCAGATGACATATCCTCTTATTTTGATTGTATTTTTACTCTTTTTCTCTTTGTTTGCAACTTTTATTCTCTTTCCTAAAGTTACTACTTTGTTCAGTTCATTTGGGATGAATCCATCTTTAAGCTTCACTATCTTATTCTTTATTATTCGCCTAATTCCTATTTTGATTATTGGTTTATTATCTGCATTAATTACATCCTGTGTTTATTTTCTTATCTCTTTAAAGAAAAAGAAGTTCTGGATAATTGAACGTTATCTGAAAGTACCTCTCTTAAAGAAGTATATTCAGAAATATTTCACATTTAAGTTCTGTCTCTATTTCAACGAGTTGCTAGAAGATCATATTGATTCTAATACTATTATTACAATGTTGAATGAGAGTATGAGTCAAAGTGATATTAAGATTGTACTTTATGAAATCTATATTCGTTTAAAAGAAGGTGAGCAGCTAGAAAATATTATAGATGGTTTTCCTTATTTTGATCATCTCTTTGTCTCTATGTATAAGATGTTTCTAAAGAATCCTGATGAAATAGGATCAATGAGAGGGTATTTAGATATTTCTCAGGAACAGATTACATATGCTGTTAATAAGTTTACAAAGTTTTTTGTACCAATTGTTTATGGGTTTGTCGCATTTTTCGTCATCACAATATATATTGCAGTTATTATCCCGATGATGAATGTTATTGGAGATATTTAGGAGGTTCTATGAAAAATAATAAAGCAGGCTTTACTCTTATAGAGATGATATTTTGTATTTCTGTTATTCTAGTCATCTTATTACTCGTTATTCCTAATGTGACACGTAAGAACGATGTTGTGAAAGGAAAGGGATGTGAAGCACAGGTAGAAGTTGTTAATTCACAAATTATCTTGTATCAGATTGAACATGATGAACTGCCTACCAGCATTTCGCAATTAACATCTGGTTCAAATCCTTATCTCACTAAAAAACAAGCAACATGTCCTAATGGAAAATCAATTTATATATCAAATGGACAGGCATATGTATAGAAAGGGATTTACAGTGATTGAAATGTTGTTTGTTTTATCTATTACTATCTTTTTGTCCTCGTTATGTATGACACCTCATACACGTACGATTAAAGAAGAGGAAGAAATAGCACTTATTAAAGCTATGTTTGATGAAGCAAGGGCAATGGCTATAGTGGAAAAAGATACAGTAAAGGTGTCTGTATCTAATCATAGAGTAGACTTGGTTGGTAAGGAAAATAAGACATTGAATTTAGAGCAAGGGTATACTTTTCTTACGAATCATACATTTACTTTTAATGATCATGGTCATATTAAGATTGCAAAAACTCTTGTATTAAAAACACCACATCATATTAAGAAATTTATTTTTCAGTTAGGAAGTGGAGCTTATCATGTTGCTTAACCAAAAGGGAAATACACTTATTGAATCACTGTTTGCCTTATCTATTTATTTGATGATTGTTGTTTATTTTGTTGGATCTTGGGCTGTTTTAAATAAAGCACAGCTGCAATTTAAACATAATCAGGATTATTGTAATCAACAAGAACTTAAGATTGCAGAAGAAGGAGATGATATCCAATCAAAACTCAAAAGGGCTTTACGTTAATTGAAATACTGTTTTCTTTATCTATTTGTCTGCTGATTGTGATGAATGTCCCTTCTCTTGTGCGCTTGTTAAGAGTGCCTGTAGTCAATAACAATCAGGATATTGCAGTAGGTGCGAAACAACTTGCAGATTATCTTCTTGTATCTAAAATCAAGACATATAGTGAAGATATTGGCTATTATGATGATAAAGGTGAAGAAAATACAATCATTTTTGAAAAAAGAAGACTGGTGAAAACACCTGGCTATGAAATCCTTATTACCGATATAGATGATGTACTATTCTTTGAGAAGGATGACTATATGTATATGACAGTTACAAGAAAAAACCAGAAATATACATATATGATTTGTGATTTGTATAGAAAGCAGGAAACTTATGTCGAAGAATAGAGGAAGTGTATTACAGGTAGTATTAGTCATTTTTCTCATATTATTTACTAGTCTCTTTAGCTATTGCGCGCTGATGACAAGACAATATGAATTAACACGTTATCAAAAAATGATGAATCAGCAGAGGCGTATAGAAATATTGTTAAGGCGTTATTGGCGTTCTACTATTGACCAGGATATTTTATTAGGGGATACTTTTGAAATGGAAGATAGTGTAATTAGCTATAATGTAGATGATGATGGAACTGACTATATTATTGATTGTGAGATCACAACGAAGTCATATCATTATACAATGCAGGCAAAAATAAATATGGATAGTTTAGATATGCATGCGTGTACATATGGGCATTAATGCAAGGATACTTTACTTTATAGAGGAATTTTGCTATAATGATGTCCGATTAGAAAGGATGAAGTAAAGTTATGATTAATGCAACTGATTTAAGACCAGGAGTAACATTTGAATATGATGGCAATCTATATGTTTGTTTAGATTATAGCCACAACAAGACAGCACGTGCTGCAGCTAACATTCGTGTTAAAATGAAGAACATGAGAACAGGAACTACTACCGAAATGACATTTGGTAGTAACGCAAAGGTAAAGAAGGCTCAGGTAGAAAAGAACAAGATGCAGTATTTATATGACAATGGTGGTATGTTAGTATTTATGGATAATGAAACATATGACCAGGTTGAAATTCCTGCAGATCGTTTGGAATGGGAAATCAATTTCATGAAACCTTCTGATAATGTAGAAGTAACAAGCTATGAAGGTGAAATCCTTGGTGTTGCTTTACCAGTCAATGTACCATTTAAGGTTATTGAAACTGAAGCAGCAGTTAAAGGTGATACTGCAACAGGTGCAACTAAGTTTGCTACTATTGAAACAGGTTATCAGATTAAAGTGCCTCTATTTATTGAAGAAGGCGAAGTTGTTGTTGTTAATACAGTTGAAGGAAAATATTCAGGAAGAGCTTAATCTCTTCCTTTTTTAACACGCCGTGAGCAAGAAGTCCCCTATCTTATAGGAGGCGGGATGAATTGCGGTAAACACGGCGTTTGTTTTGCCTTTATTATCTGGTAACAGTATAATATATATGTAATCAGATATAAATCAAAAAAAGGGCATAAATACTATGAAATTAGATAATAATAATCATTCAGTGTTCTTGCTGAATTATCAGCTTATAATGTGCACTAAACATCGTAATAAGGTGATAGATGATGTGATCTCAAATCGTCTCAGGGAGATGTTTGAGAATCTATCTGTCAAATATAATATCTCATTGGATGAATGGAATCACGATGCCGACCATGTTCATATTCTTTTTCGAGGACAGCCTAATTCAGAGATAAGCAAGTTCATCAACGCTTATAAATCTGCAAGCAGCAGGCTCATCAAGAAGGAGTTTCCAGAGATACGCAAATCCCTCTGGAAGGAGATGTTCTGGTCACCCAGCTTCTGTCTATTGACTACAGGTGGTATAGCGGTAGAAATCATCCAGCAGTACATACAATCCCAGGGAGGTAAGGATAGCAAACAAAGCAATAAGGTACAGACTGTATCCAAACGCTGATCAGAAAATTATGTTTGCGAAGACCTTCAGCTGCTGCCGTAAGGTTACCTGCCAGGCAGCGGTGGTTGAAGCAGGAAGCTTAGACTTCTAAGCAAAGTGAAAGTCGGGGAAGTTCACATGGTGTTATTATATCAACACTTGTAATTGTCCCTGTTTTCTTATAGAATATAAGGTAAAGAAAGAAGAGGTAATTTTATGGCACGTAATGAATATTATACATATAAGGGAAGCCCAATTAATGGTGATATTATGATGAGTGTTCAGGTTTTTGATATTATTACTAAGCAGGTTGCTGCTGAAGATAAGGATATTAAGCTTGATACTTCAAAAGGTTTTTCTGTTACAGGTACAAAGAATCTTGTAAACTGCACTATTAAAGATAATGAAGTTTATATCACAGTTCATGTTCGTATTAAATATGGTACAAATATTACAGCTAAGACAAAAGAATTACAGAAGAAGATTGCTTCTGGAATTAAAGAAATGGCTGCTGTAACAGTTAAGAGTGTTGATGTTGTAGTAGAAGCTATTGATTTCTAAAAGCAAGTCTGACTTGCTTTTATTTTTTTGAACAGGCAAAGAGATGCAAAATCTTTTATAAAAAGAGTCGATATGTTAAAATAAGTGAGTATTATGGAGGTCCTTTAATAATGGAAAAAACAATTAGACAAATCGCTAGAGAAAAAGCAGTAATTGCAGTATACCAATGGTTAACAGTTGATGCATCTAAAGAAGAACTTAAAGAATATGTTCATGCTGATGAAGCATTAATTGAAGGTAGATCAGCAGAACAGTTCTGTTACTGGTTGATTGATACAGTTATGGAAAACAAAGGTTCTTATGAAGCTTTATTAAATACTAAATTAAAAAAAGGATGGTCTTTTGAACGTTTAAATAAGATGGAACAGGCTATTCTTCTTGTGGCAACATGTGAGTTACTAGAATCAGAATTAGATAAGAGCATTGTTATTAATGAAGCTGTTATCAATGCAAAACAGTATTGTGATGAAGATTCTTATAAATTCATTAATGGTGTTTTAACTGCAATTGAATAATGGAAAGACAATACGTAAGCGTACATGCTTTAAATCGCTATATTAAAGCAAAACTAGATAATGACATGCAGCTTCAGAATGTATATATTCGTGGCGAGATATCTAATTATCGTCCACATCCTTCAGGTCATATGTACTTTACTCTAAAGGATGATCAAACGGAATCATCAATTAGTGCAATTATGTTTGCATCGCAGGCACGTTATTTAAAGTTTAGATTAAAAGATGGAATGAAGGTATTTATTACAGCGCAGGTTTCTGTATTTGAAAGAGCAGGAAGATATCAGCTTTATGTCAGAAGTATGCAGGAAGATGGCTTAGGAAATCTCTATCTTCGTTTTAATGAGTTAAAGCAGGCCTTGGAAAGAGAAGGCCTCTTTAATGCTATACATAAGAAAGAAATTCCATCTATGCCTGAACGTCTGGCTATTCTTTCAGCCAAACAAGGAGCAGCTTTGCAGGATGTGTTACGCACACTTCATCAGCGTTATCCTTTAGTGGCAAGAGATATTTATCCAGTTCCTGTTCAAGGAAGAGATGCTTATCAGGTGATTGTTGATACATTAAAAAAAGTGGATGAGATGGGCTACTCTACAATTCTTCTTGTAAGAGGTGGCGGTTCTATTGAAGATTTATGGAACTTTAATGAAGAGGCTTTGGCACGTTGTATTTATGATTTGAAGACACCTATTATTACTGGTGTAGGACATGAAACAGATTATACGCTGGTAGATTATGTCAGTGATTTACGTGCACCTACTCCTACAGCTGCGGCAGTGGCTGCAGTTCCTTCACAAAAAGATCTGTTGAATCATCTCGAGAATAAAATAGTTAGATTATCAAATGTGATGAGAAAAACTATTTATCTGGAAAGACAGAAATTAGAAAAGTATCAGCAATCTTATGTTTTTACTGATCCTTCTAGAATATTCGAAACGAAATTCATGAAATTAGATAATATTCAATTAAAACTAAACAACTTTAAAATTAGAATTAAACAGCAATCTCGTTACGAAATGCACAAAAAACTAATTCAACTCAATACGTTGATGAAACAGAAACAATTGATTGAGAGAAAAAGTATTAGTAATAACCAAGAGTTACTGGAATCTCAGTTTATAAATTATTTAAAAAATAAAAAGACTTCTTTTATTTATTCAGTTGAAAAACTTGATTTACTTAGTCCTCTAAAAACAATGCAGAGAGGTTATATTATCTCTAAAAAAGATGATCATGTCATTAAAAGTGTAAAAGAATTATCACATAATGATACAGTCACACTTGTTTATGTGGATGGTGAAAAAGAAGCAATAGTGAAGTAGGTGATATTGATGGCAGAAAAGACATATGAAGAAGCAATGACACGTCTTGATGAGATTATTGATTTATTAGAAAACAATGAAGCATCTTTAGATGAAAGCCTTGACCTTTACAAGGAAGGTGTGTCACTTGCTGCTTTTTGTGATCAGAAGTTAAAAGATATTGATCAGGAAGTAACTAAAATATTTGAGGAAAATCAATTAAAAGATTATCTAGGTGATGATGATGAATAAAATTATTGAAGAAGTAAATGAGAGATTAAAAGAAATCTTATCTTCATATCGTCCAGGATTAGTAAAGGAAGCCATGATATATTCTGTGATGGCAGGTGGTAAAAGATTAAGACCTCTTTTATTTATTCAGACATTACGTGCATATAGTGTCGATTATCATGAATATCTTGATATTGCATGTGCTATTGAAATGATTCATACATATTCTTTAATTCATGATGATCTTCCTGGAATGGACAACGATGATTTAAGACGTGGGAAACCAACATGTCACAAACAATTTGATGAAGCAACTGCGATTTTAGCAGGTGATGCCTTATTAAATGAATCAATGAATGTGATCATTAGAATGAATCTTGATGATGCACTTAAAGTGGAAGTATTACGTACTTTATATAATGCTTCTGGACTAGGTGGTATGATTTACGGTCAGCAGCAGGATATGTATTTTGAAACACATACAGTAACACTTGATGAATTACAGGCTATCCATCACGATAAGACAGGTGCACTTATTTCAGTTCCTATGAAGATTGCAGGATTAATTGCGAAAAAAGAAGATGCTGATAAGTTAGAAAACATCGGCTTTAAGCTAGGTCTTGCATTTCAGATTCAGGATGATATTTTAGATGTGACAAGTACAACTGAAACATTAGGTAAGAAAGTGGGCAGTGATATTGAAAATCATAAGTCTACATATGTATCATTGATTGGTTTAGAAACATCTCAAAAACGTGTAGAAGAATTATTTGAAGAATGTTTGGCTGATGTTTATGATTTACAACTTAATCATGGATTGATGATTGAATTATTCCAGATTATTATGAAAAGAGTGAATTAAATGGAAATTAAGAAGATTGAGAATCCTCGATTCTTGAAACAATTGAATATTGACGAACTAAATCAGTTATCACAGGATATAAGGGATTTTCTAATCGAAAATATTTCTAAAACAGGAGGCCACTTTTCCAGTAATTTAGGTATAGTAGAACTTACTGTTGCCCTTCATTATGTATTTGATTCGCCAAAGGATAAATTCCTTTTTGATGTGGGACATCAGGCTTATGTTCATAAAATCTTGACTGGTCGTGCATCTATGTTTAATAAACTAAAGAAATATGGTGGAATGTGTGGCTTCCAGAATCGTCATGAAAGTATTCATGATCCTTGGGAAGCAGGACATTCTTCTACTACTATATCTGGTGCGACAGGTTTAGCTATTGCGCGTGATCTTAAAAAAGAAAACTTTGAAGTAATTAGTATTATTGGAGATGCTGCATTAATGAGTGGTGAATCTCTAGAAGCCTTGAATTTTCTTGGTGGAATTGATACTAAGGTCATTGTTATATTGAATGATAACAATATGTCTATTTCTCGCAATGTAGGGGGGTTGTCAAACTTCTTATCAGATGTAAGAATGTCATATAAGTATAATCAGGCAAAAAGTAATTATACTGAAATACTTTCACAATCTGCTTTTGGGCAGAAAATATTTGATGTGACAAAGCGAGTAAAAGATAAAGTAAAAAGAAAAATCTTACAGGATACACCATTTTCTCAGTTTGATTTAGATTATATAGGTCCTGTTGATGGGCATAATATAGAAGAGTTGATACGTGCTTTGGAAACAGTAAAGAACTTAGATCATAGTGTTGTCCTTCATGTTCTAACAAAGAAAGGAAAAGGCTATGAGCCTGCAGAAAAGGATCGCTCAGGTATTTATCACAGTGTTGGAGCTTTTGATATAGTTAAAGGTATTCATCCTGTCTTAGATCAAGAAAAACATTCATGGAGTCAATCGGTGAGTGATCATGTAGAATACTTGATGAATAAGCATGATGATATATGTGTAATTACTCCAGCTATGATTACAGGCAGCTGTTTACAGAGAATCTTTAAAAATTATCCAGATCGTTCGTTCGATGTTGGTATTGCAGAAGAACATGCGATGACTCTTGCAGCAGGTCTTTCTCAGGGAAAAGAATTCCCATTCTTAAGTGTTTATTCTTCTTTTTTTCAGCGTGCATATGATCAGCTTAATCATGATATTGCTAGAATGAATCTTCCATGCCTTATTGGTATTGATCGCGCAGGCTTAGTAGGTGGAGATGGTGCAACACATCATGGTGTTTTTGATATTGGTCTTATTGCACCTATTCCAGGTGTTATTATTATGGCACCTAAAGATGAAGAAGAAGCACAAAAAATGATTAATACTGCATATCAAAATAAAGACCATCCATATGTGATGCGTTATTCAAAAAACAAAGTTATCGATACACATCAACATACTGATGAGACTATAAAAGTAGGTCAATGGGAACTTATTAAAGAAATGGAAGATGCGGCTATAAATGTTGTTACTTATGGTGATAATGTACTAGCTGTTTTAAAGATGACTGAGACTGATCATCTTCCTATTAATATTATTAATGCAAGATTCATCAAACCAATAGATAAAGATATGTTGGAAAGAATGAGTGATAAACCAATTATTGTTTATGAAACTGATCTTATGAATGGTTCTTTAGGCAGTATTATGAGTTTATATTATGAAAAAAATCATATTAATGTTGATATGTCATTTATTGGTATTGATGATCATTATGTCACTTTTGGAGATAACGAGTCCTTATATAAAAAGGAACATATTTCGTTGAATGATTTGAAAAATAAAATTGAGGAAATAGAACATGAAAAAAGAAAGAATTGATATTTTATGTGTCCAGAAGGGCTTATTTGAGTCTAGAAATCAGGCACAAAGAGCTATTATGGCAGGCATTGTAAGAGATGAAAATGATTATATTGATAAACCAGGAACAAAGATTCCGGTTGATACAAAACTTTTTGTTAAGGGTGAAAAGTTAAGATATGTATCTCGTGGTGGTTTAAAGCTTGAAAAAGCCATTGATCTTTATCATTTAGATCTTACAGATGTCATTATGATTGATATTGGATCTTCTACGGGCGGTTTTACAGATTGTGCTTTACAGCATGGTGCTCAAAAGGTTTATGCAGTTGATGTAGGAACGAATCAGTTAGTATGGAAACTTCGTAATGATGAACGTGTAGAAGTAATGGAGCAGTATAATTTCCGTTATGCACAGTTAGAAGATTTCAAATATGGTATGCCTACATTTGCCTCTATTGATGTTTCTTTTATTTCTTTAAGACATATGTTCAATGCATTAAAAAACGTGATTGCACCAGATGGTGTGATTGTTTCTTTAATCAAGCCTCAGTTTGAAGCAGGAAAAGATGATGTTGGAAAACATGGTATTGTAAAGGATCCCAAGGTCCATAAAAGAGTCATTAAAGAAGTTATCGGCTATGCAAATGATAATGGTTTTTCTTTAAAAGGTTTGACATTCTCTCCAATAACTGGAGGGGAAGGTAATATTGAATTCCTTGGCTATTTTGTGAACGATCATCAAGAAAATAGCGATTATTGTATTGATGATGTTGTCACAGAAGCACATAAACACTTTAATGAAAGCAGGTGATTTTAAATGTTGAAAAGTCTTTTTATCTCTTCTTTTGTCATTATTGATCAAACACAAGTAGACTTTGAAGAAGGCATGACAGCCTTGACTGGGGAAACAGGTGCAGGTAAATCTATTATTATCAATGCACTTGAACAGCTATGTGGCGCAAGAGCATCTTCTTCACTTGTAAGGAAAGGTGCTAAGAAAGCAGTTATTGAAGGTGTGTTTGATATGAATGATCATATTGGTCTCATCTTGGATAAACTCAATATAGAAAGTGATGATGATTTAATTGTTACAAAAGAAATAATGGATAATGGACGTTCAACAATTAAAATCAATTATCGTACTGTTACCAACAGTGCTTTAAAGCAGATTGCGCCCTGCTTATTAGATATTCATTCTCAATACCAGACGCAGGAAATTTTTAATGTAAAAAATCATTTAAAGATATTGCAGTCATTTATGAATCATCAGGATGGTGCACTTTTGGCTGAATATCAAAAGCATTACTTTGAATATAAGAAAATATCACAGAAAATCAAGAAACTTGAACAGGAAGATTTAAGTGATGAAAGAATAGAATATTATCAGAAGCAATATGATGAACTAAAAGATTTTGAGTACACAGATGAAATCATTGATAGTCTTGAAGATGAACTCAGGATGATGAAGAATTATGAATCTATGCATGGCTATATGACTGCTTTTAATGAAGCTATGTCAGAGCGTCAGGGTGCATTAAGTCGAATTAATGATGCATTAAGTGCTCTTGGTCATATGAGTGATAATGAAACATTTTCTTCATTGTATGATGAATTCTATAATGAGTATTATAGTATGCAGGATATTGTAGATCGTATTGAAACAGCATATGATTCAATTGATTTTGATGAATATCGCTTTAATGAATTACAGGAAGAATTATTCACAATTCATCGTCTACAAAGAAAATATGGCTATTCATGTGATGATATCTATCAGGCTCAGGCAGATTTAAAAGAAAAGCTAGATGCCTCACTTAATCGTGAAGATGTTCTTGCAGATTTGAATGATCAGAAAGAGCATGCTTATCAGGACGCTTATATGATTGCGGAAAAGCTGACTGCATTAAGAAATGAACAGGGAATTATATTTGTTGATGCATTAGAAAAAGAATTACAGGATTTGTATTTACCAAATGCAAAGTTAAAGGTGGACATTCAAGAATGCAACCTTAATGATATGGGAAAAGACGATATTACATTTGTGGTTTCTATGAATAAAGGACAGGCATTTACGCCATTAAATGAAACTGCAAGTGGTGGTGAAATATCTCGTTTAATGCTTGCGATTAAGACAATTACAATGTCTAAGACAGATATCAATACTCTTGTATTTGATGAAATTGATACTGGAGTAAGCGGTAAAGTTGCGGATGCAATTGGTCAGAAAATGCATTCTATAGCCTTAAACAATCAGGTATTATGTATCACTCATTTACCACAGGTGGCTATTCATGCTGATCATCATTATGCAATCAAGAAACTAACACAGGATGAAGAGACTTATTCATCACTTGCAGTATTAAATGAAGATGAAAGAATAGAAGAAATTGCAAAGATGCTTTCAGGAGATGTGATTACTCCAGAAGCGATTGAAAATGCTAAAAGGCTATTACAAGGATGAGCATATAACTTATATGCTCTTTTTTCAGGAGGATGAGTATGCGTATTATATTTCATATTGATATGAATGCTTTTTATGCCAATTGTGAAATTTCACAGCATCCAGAATTAAGAGGAAAGCCCATTGTCATATGTCATAACTCTAAAAGAAGTGTTGTATCTACTGCTTCTTATGAAGCAAGACAATTTGGTATTAGTTCTGCTATGCCTTTATTTATGGCTAAAGAGAAATGTTCTGATTTAATTGTGGTAGAACCGCATTTTAATCTTTATCATGAACTATCCCAGAAATTTTTCGATATTGTGTATACTTACAGTAAAAAAGTCGAGATAGCGAGTATTGATGAATGTTATGTAGATATGAGTGATTATTTTATAGTGACGCATGCACAGCCTTATGTTGTCGCTAAGGAAATTCAGGATAGGATTTTATCTGCCTTATCTCTTCCTTGCTCTATTGGCATTTCTCCTAATAAGTTTCTTTCTAAAATGGCTTCTGATATGAAGAAACCTTTAGGAATTACTATTATCACCCAAAAGAATCTTAAAGAAGTTCTTTGGCCTGTTAAAGTAGGGGATATGTATGGCATTGGAAAAAAGACAGCACCTAAACTAGAAGAAGCAGGAATCAAGACAATTGGAGATATTGCCAATTATGATAATTATCAGACTATAAGACAATTTTTAGGAAAGAATACACTAATTTATTACAATCGTGCGAATGGCAGGGATCTTTCGCCTGTTATTTATGAAGATACTGATATGAAATCAATTGGGCACTCTACAACTTTTGAGAGTGATATAAGTGACGAAGACAGTTTAAAAGAAGAATTTAAAAAAGTTTGTTTAACGGTTTCTGAGCGTGCTTCAAAACATGATATGTATTCTAATTGCATTGTAATCACATTAAAATACACGCGTTTTCACAGTGTGACAAGACAAATGCTGGTACAGGATTATATTAATGATTATGAAAAGATATATAGTTATGTCATGATGCTTTTTACTAAGCATTACACTCATGAACCATTAAGACTCATCGGTGTAACATTGAATAATGTGAAAAGAAAAGATTCTATTATTCAGCAGATGAATATATTTGATACAAAGAATAATAAGACAGATCCTATAGATAGTCTTATTGAAAATATTAATAAAATGACAAGTGCACATCTAATTAAGGCCAAAGACTATCGTCCAGATAGTAAGCGTCATGATGGAAACAGTTAAGAAAAATTGTTATAATAAATGAGAGGTGTAGCACGTGCAAGAATATGATTTAAAAGATTTTAAAAGCTATTTATTATTTGAGAGAGGCTTGAGTGAGAATACTGTACAGGGTTATATAAGGGATATAAGGGCTTTTTATGAATATATTGATTATGATAAAAAAAAGTTTGATTTGTCTCATATAGACGCTTATTTCTGTGAATTAAAGGATGATGGATATAAGGTTACTTCTATAAGAAGAAAAATCGCTTCTTTAAGGCAGTACAATGAATTTTTATCTAGGACGAGAGGTATGCAGGATATCATGACGCAATATGATCTGCCAAAAACAGATAAAAAACTTCCTAAGGTATTAAGTCTAGAAGAAATCATCAAAGTTATTAAGAGTATCGATGATAGTAATCCAGCAGGCAAAAGAAATAAGGCAATGATGCTTCTTCTTATTAATACAGGTATGAGAATTAGCGAACTTGTTCATCTGGAAATTAATGATATCAATCACTCTGTTTCTAATGTTAGTGTCGTAGGAAAAGGAAACAAAGAACGATTAATTCCATTAGATGAGGAAACATGTTCTTATGTTTATAGCTATATGCAAAATGACCGTTATTTCTTTAATAAAAAGAATAATCAGTGGCTTTTTATGATGAATGATGGTCGTCGTATGACAAGAGAAAACTTTTATAACATTCTCCAAAAACTTGTAATAGAAGCAGGGGTGAGAAATCATTTTACACCACATATGTTGAGACATACATTTGCGACTACTTTGTTGGAAAACCATTGTGATTTAAGATCTATCCAGGTAATGCTTGGACATCAGGATATTTCTACAACAACAATATATACACATGTTAAACATAAGCAGATACTGGATGACTATAATAAATATCATCCAGGCAATGTAAGGAGGAAAAAAGATGAGTAAGGAATTATACAAAAGAATATTTGTGATTGTATGTGATTCAATGGGTATTGGAAATGCTGAAGATGCTGCTTTATTCGGTGATGAAGGCGCTAATACAATTGGTCATATTTGTGAAGCAAAAAACGGTCTGAATATTATTAATATGGAAGGATTAGGTTTAGGTAACTTAGGTGATTTTAAAGGTATTCATCCAATTTCTCATCCTCTAGGTACAACTGCTACGCTAAAGGAAGTATCTAACGGTAAGGATACTATGACAGGACATTGGGAAATGATGGGTCTTAAAGTCACTCAGCCTTTTAAAACATTTACAGATACTGGCTTCCCAGAAGAGTTTATCAAAATTTTTGAAGAAAAGACAGGCAGAAAATGCTTAGGAAACTATGCTGAAAGTGGTACTAAAATTTTAGATGATCTTGGAGAAAAGCAGTTAGAAACAGGAGACTGGATTGTTTATACATCAGCCGATTCTGTATTCCAGATTGCAGCCAATGAAGATATTATTCCATTGGAAGAATTATACGATGCATGTCATATTGCAAGAGAACTACTCATGGATGAAAGATGGAAAGTTGGACGTGTTATAGCAAGACCTTTTATTGGACGTAAAAAAGGTGAATTTAAACGTACACCTAATAGACATGACTATGCATTAAAGCCATTTGGAAAAACAGTACTTAATAGTTTAAAGGATGCAGGACTTGATGTTGTAGGTGTTGGTAAGATTCCTGATATCTTCGTAAATGAAGGTATTACTGAAGGCATTCATACAGTATCTAATAAAGATGGTATGGAAAAAACAATTGAACTTGCAGAAAAAGAACATCATGGACTTATCTTTGTGAATCTTGTAGACTTTGATGCAGTTTATGGACATCGTAGAAATGCGATTGGCTATGGAGATGCTATTGAAGAATTCGATGCGCAATTATCTGATTTAATGGCTGTGGTCAATGATGATGATTTAATCATGATTACAGCAGATCATGGTAATGATCCTACATGGAAAGGAACTGATCATACAAGAGAACATGTTCCACTACTTATTTACAGCAAATCACTTCATGAACCAAAAAATCTTGGATTGTTAGAAAGCTATGCTGTGATTGGTGCTACTATTGCTGATAACTTTAATGTAGAAAATCCTGGTATTGGGAAATCTCTACTAAAAGAACTTGAAAGGGATGCTTAATGGAAAACCAGAAGAAAGTAATCATTGTATCTCTTGCAGCAAGCCTGATGGCTGTCATACTTTATGTATTTGGTATGACACTAGCAAAAGGTAATATAATTATTGAAACTATATATTTAGTAATGGCATCTTTGCTAGTCATTTGTGCAGCTGTATCATTATTCAAAAATTATAAAAAATATAAGAGGGTAGTATTTATTTATCTGATAATTATAAACATATTATTAGAAGCACTATTTATAGGTAAACTGCTCATATAGAAAAGAAGCTTTATTGCTTCTTTTTTTAATAGAGGAGGGAAGTCATTAAAAAACTCCCCTTCCAATAAAAAGGGGAGCCATTTATTAAATATATAAAGGTTCTTCGTTTTTGATAGTTTCCTTATCTTTAGTCTTTGCGATATAGAACACTTCACTTGTTTCAGCTTTATAATAGATATCCAAAGTTAAAATTGAAGTCTTTTTATAACCAGCGTCTACAAGATGGTTTACAACCATATCCTCAATTTCAGTTAAAGATACATCGTGGTAGTTATATTGCACCTGAATATTCATTTTGACAGGCTTATAAGTAGTTTTAGCCTTAGTAGTTTTCTTTGGTGCTGTCTCTTTTTTTGCTACAGTTGTTTTCTTAACTGTGGCTTTCTTAGGCTCAGATGCCTTTGCTGTAGTCTTTTTAACTGTAGTTTTTTTAGGTTCAGCAGCTTTCACTGTAGTAGTCTTTTTAGCTGTAGTTTCTTTCTTTGCTTCAGCAGCAGTCTGAGTAGTTGTTTTCTCAGTTGCTGCAGTTGTAGTCTTTTTCATAATGGAGATCCTCCTTTGATACTCTAATTATTTACTCTTATTATAGCACACTCAATTTACAATTCAAATGTAACAGATATAACTAAAAAATTACATAATACATATTATGCGAAGTAATATATATAAGAAAGAAACTCCCAATAAAGGGAGTTTTGTAGTGCTATTTTTCGTCTTTATTTGCACGATCGATAGAATCATATAACTTAGTGACATAATTACCACTAAAGCAAGACATACATAAATCACAGTTGCCATCCATATCATGCTTAACAGATTTCTTTAATCCTTCCATTGAAATAAATGCTAAAGAATCAGCTTCAATGAATTGACATAGTTCTTCTACATTCATACGATGTGAGATTAATTCTTCCAAAGTAGAAATATCTACACCATAGAAACATGGGAACTTAATGGCTGGAGAAGCAATTCTTACATGCACTTCTGTAGCTCCTGCTTCTTTTAATAATTTTACAATACGCTTAGAAGTTGTACCTCTTACGATTGAGTCATCAATCATGATAACTCTCTTACCTTTAACGATTGAAGAAACCGCAGAAAGCTTCATTCTTACGCCACGTTCACGCATTTCCTGTGTTGGCTGAATAAATGTTCTACCTACATATTTATTCTTGATGAGCCCCATTTCATAAGGAATACCAGATGCTTCAGAATAACCAATGGCAGCTGAAATAGAACTATCAGGTACACCAATTACTAAATCTGCTTCAACGGGTGCTTCTTCAAATAAAGTCTTACCACAAGTCTTACGTGCTGTATGAACATTAATGCCATCTAGATTACTATCAGGTCTAGAGAAGTAAATGTATTCCATTGCACAAAGCTTATTGCAGATTGGTAATGTTTCAGTATACTTCTTAGATTTAATAATACCATCTTTAACACGGATAATTTCACCTGGTTCTACATCTCTTACAAACTCTGCTCCAGCAATATCTAAAGCACATGTTTCAGACGAGAACATATAACCTCCACTTGGAAGTCTACCCATAGATAATGGTCTTAAACCATATCTATCTCTTGCAACATATAGAGCATCCTCTACAAGAATAACAAATGCGAATGCTCCATCAATTTTTTCTAATGATTTACAGATACGATCTACAAATCGTCCTGTTTCTCTCTTAATTAAATGACCAAGAACCTCTGTATCACTTGTTGAATTAAAGATTGATCCGTTTTCTTCAAGTTCCTTCTTTAATGAGTTAGCATTTACAATATTACCATTATGGGCAATACCCATCATACCATCGAGAGTACGGAATAAGAATGGCTGAACATTCATGATTCCTCCCCCACCTGCAGTTGAATAGCGGACATGTCCAATAGCTGCATTACCAGATAATTTTTTAATCTTTTCTTTATCGAATACTTCACTGACTAAGCCTTCACCCTTATGGATGTTTAGCTTTCTTTTATTATTGCGGACAACAATACCTGCAGCCTCCTGTCCACGATGTTGTAAAGAATGTAGACCATAATATGTTAATTGAGCAGCATTGTCATCTCCCCATATAGCAACTACTCCACACTCTTCATGTAATTCATCATGATTCTTGATCATAATAGCCTCCCTGTTTAATAGATTTCATTGATATAGCGCTTCTCAAGAGGTGTATTATCCTCCTGATTACACATCATTGTGATCATATCTGTTTTTTCACCATGAATAGACGCCATGCAATCTGTTTCGATGCGAATGTCTTTATAGAAATAAACAGAAATTGTTTTGAGGATGTCATCTAAATATTCTTTATTGTATATAAATTCTGAAATATAGACAAACTTCCCCCTATCATTATAAATCATATATCCCTGTTGTCCATACTCATTTTTAAATGTTAAGATAGAATCGTTAAATGCAGCACATCTTTTTCTTAAATAGTTGTTGAAATAGTCTTCATCACGTATTAAATAATGGCTAAAATCTCTCACATAGAGATTATATGCATCATGGAGATGATTTATATCCTGTGATAGCCATATACTACTAGGAAGCGCATATTTTGCTTTGTCAAGTTTATAAAGAATATGTCTATGAGATTCTTTAAAGCCAAAAGGCACATAGATTTCAGGATGATAAGCTTGAAGATAAATACGCTTGCCTTTATAAACTTCTAACACATGATTCATTAATAATTTCATGAATCCCTGTCCTTCATAATCTCTTCTAGTAGACACACCTAGAATAAAATAGCTGTCTTCGTAATCTTTTACTTTAAAAGGAACAATCTGTAATGCAGAAATGATTTGATTCTTGAAGCGGACTACATAAGTATTTTCTATCTTGAATCGATATTTAAAGTAAAATTCAGTAGAGATTTCATCTTCATCTTCAAAGCGGTCCATCCAGATTTCTTTAATGTCTTCTATGTCTTCATCATTCGCCTGTTCAACAATGGCATCATTGATATAGATACGGCTCTTTTCGACCATCTTACAGGGATGCATACGCTCCTTAGAGATACGAAGATTTTCTATTCCCATATCTTCTTCTCTATTCACATATTTAAAATCAGCACATTCGTGTTCTAAGAATTCTTTTCTTAAAGTGACATAAAGTCCTCTGATTGTTTTATCTGCCTTTTCAATATGAATTTGTATTGTTTCATGTTTTAAAGGAGAGCCAATCATAAATGCTTTTAATTCGTCATTGATGAATATACCACCAATCTTAATGGGCAGCTGATCCTGCGTAGAGAGAAGATACATAATACCATACACTTCAGATGTTAAAGATTCACTCTGTTCATTTTCTCCCCTTTCCCATTTGAGAAGATCAGTAAAAATCATTGGCATATCCTCATCCGCATTAAGTGTACGATATTCATAATCAGGATATTGTGAGATGAAGTTATGATAGTTATTTCTCATTTTCTGCATCTTTTTACCCGATAAAGTAATTAATTTCTCTTTATCATAGACATAATCATCTAAATCTCTTGTATGCTCATAAACAAACTTTCCAGGGCATACCTTTTTTAATTTCTCTACAAAAGAAGGAACTGCACAATCAATCATAAAAGGAAATTGATGTTCTTTTGCATAGTCAATCATATATTCAATAGCTTCTTTGTAGTATTCATGAGACGCAAAAGGCATCGCAAAAAAGCGATGACCTTTATAGTTATGAAGCATGATGCAGAAGTGGTCATGAATTTCATATTCAATATGATATTCATGATTCCACATCATCATTGTAACAAAATTTGAGTTATAACCTTCGTAATCTGCTTTATCCAGAAAAGGTAATATAATATTTAAATCAGATAATTTTAAGGGTTTCATCTTATTTTCCAAGCATCATATGTATAAATTGTTTAGCTACACGCCCAGAATAGCCTCCGTTTCTTAATTCCCATTCCATAGCTAAACGATGGAGTTCGTCACGATCAATATTTAGGTGATACTGATCTGCAAGTCCATCCACTATATCAAGATAGTGCTGCTTATCTGGATGAACATAAAGAATCTGAACACCAAAACGGGCAACAAGTGATAACTTTTCCTGTTTTGCATCGTTCACATTGATTTCAGAATCATCTCTTTCACTCCAAGTTTCCTTGATCAGATGTCTACGATTACTTGTAGCGTAAATAAGTACATTATCAGGCTTTTTCTCTAATCCACCTTCAATCACTGCTTTTAGGTACTTATATTCTGTTTCATATTCTTCAAAAGAGAGATCATCCATAAAGATAATGAACTTATAGTTACGATTCTGTAATTCTCCAATGATTTCTGGAAGATGAATGAATTGATGCTTATACACTTCAACCATTCTTAAACCATCTTTATAATAACGATTTAAAATAGCTTTAATACTTGATGATTTACCAGTTCCATTATCACCATACAATAAGACATTGTTTGCTTTCTTACCTTTGATGAATGCTTCTGTATTTGCAATTAAACGATCTTTTTGACGTTCATAGCCAATGAGCTGTTCAAGTGTGTTATCTTCTATATGATTAATAGAAACGATATTTCCATCTACATATCTAAAAGCCTTATTTAAACCGTATTTACCAACACCATACTTGTGATAATGATTATAGAGGATGTTATAAAAATCTTCAACTGATGTGCTTTTTGCAAGATTAATTTGTAATTTGCTAAAGACTTCATAAATCTCTTTGTTGATAATTGGTTTAGAATGAGAGAAGTGGAAAAAGATTTCTCTGTTTAATCCTTCTAAATCATCAAATGATGAATGAAAAAGATCAAAGAAATAAGTAAGATCTCTCATAACAAGTGCCTTTAATGTGTCATTCACGTCTGCTACACGTTCTAATGAGAGTGAAAATGCATTTTCATGCATAGCAAGCAAATGTGTAAGAAGACTCTGCATGAGGTTATCATGAAGATCATATTTTTCAGCCACCTGTAGGAATTTTGCAATAAAATCATGTTCAATAACTTTGTTATCTAGCTGGTCAACATTCTTTAAAAGGAAAAGTACATCTTCATCATCAGTAAGCTGATAATATACTGTTAAATCATTTAAATACACGGATAAAACCTTCTTTCATTAGTTCTTGAAACTATGGATAGGTGCTGGAATACGTCCACCACGATTCACGAATTCATCACATGAGAATGAATTAACTGGCATGATTGGAGCATAGCCTAATAATCCACCGAATTCAACTGTATCTCCTACATCCTTACCAATTACTGGAATAAGTCTAACAGCAGTTGTTTTCTGGTTGATCATACCGATAGCCATTTCATCTGCAATAATGCCAGAGATTGTTTCAGCTTTTGTTTCACCAGGAATTGCAATCATATCTAGACCTACTGAACATACACAAGTCATTGCTTCTAGCTTTTCTAAAGTTAAAGATCCTGCATTGACTGCATCAATCATCCCCTGGTCTTCACTCACTGGAATAAAGGCACCTGAAAGGCCACCTACATAAGAAGATGCCATAACGCCACCCTTCTTAACCTGGTCATTTAAGATTGCAAGTGCAGCAGTTGTACCTGGAGCCCCTACTCTTTCAAGACCCATGCTCTGTAAGCAGTCTGCGATTGAGTCACCAATAGCTGGTGTAGGTGCTAAAGATAAGTCAATAATACCAAATGGAATACCTAATGCTTCAGAAGCTTCTAAAGCAACTAACTGACCAACACGAGTGATCTTAAATGCTGTTTTCTTGATGATTTCGCAAAGTTCACCAAAGTCTTTACCTTTCGCATTTTTAATCGCTTTATGCATAACACCAGGTCCACTAACACCAACATTAATAATAGCATCAGTTTCACTTATACCATGGAAGGCACCAGCCATAAATGGGTTATCATCTGGGGCATTACAGAAAATAACAAGCTTAGCACAACCGATAGATTCAATTTCTTTAGTTGCATATGCAGTCTTTTTCACAATCTGTCCAAGTAATGCGACAGCATCCATATTAATACCTGTCTTAGTAGAACCAACATTAACACTTGAACATACAAATTCAGTTTCCTTCATAGCTTGTGGAATAGACTCAATAAGCATACGTTCTGCCTTGGTCATACCCTTAGAAACGATAGCAGTGTAACCACCAATGAAGTTGATACCAAGTTCTTTGGCACATTTATCCAATGTCTTGGCAATTTGTACATAGTCTTCTGGCTTCTTGCAGGCTGAAGATCCGATTGTTGCAATAGGCGTAACAGAGATACGCTTATTCACAATAGGAATACCATATTTCTTTTCAATAGACTGTCCTACTGGTACAAGATTTCTTGCAGTAGACATGATTTTGTTGTAAATATTGTCACAAAGAACATCTAATGAAGAATCAATACATTCAAATAAGCTAATACCGATTGTGATTGTTCTTACATCAAGATTTTCCTCTTCAATCATTTTGTTTGTTTCAATAACTTCGAATTGATTAATCATCTCCACATCTCCTTATAATCTATGCATCATATTAAAAATTTCTTCATGCTGAATTTTAATATCAACACCAATTTCCTGACCTAAAGCAGCAAGTTCATCTGATAAGTCATTAAAAGGTTTAGTAGAAGCATCATGATTAACAATCATCATCATATTGAAATAGCCTTGTACAATAGTCTGAGATATGTCTAAAATATTCACATCATTTTCAGCAAGATAAGTACATACCTTTGCAATAATACCTACCTGGTCCTTTCCAACTACAGTAATAATCCCTTTTTTCACAGTCGAATCCTCCGTTTTCATAAATTTTTAAACATTATAGCAAAACTAAGTAAAAAGATAAATAAAAAGTGTAAAAAATATGCTTAGACTAAATAATAGCCTTTAAAAGTAATTTTAATTGTACATAATATTTGAAATAAAAAAGAGAAGGAATATCTCCTTCTCTTTTATGTGTTTATGTTATTCACCTAATAATTTAAGAGCAGTAGCAAGAACAGCCTTACCGTTCATTGTTCCGTAATCTCTCATATCGATAACGTCAACAGGGATAGCACCAGCTTTTCTTGAAGCAGCTAACTTTTCGATTGCAGCCTTCTGGAATCTAACCTGTGGGCCAAGTAAGATGCAGTCAACTTCTTCTAATACTCTAGGTGCATCAGAGAATGGTAAAGCAAAGATCTTTGCTTCTACTCCCTGTTCCTTAGCTGCAGCTTCCATTTTAGTTACTAATAAGCTAGTAGACATACCTGCAGAACATACTAATAAAATTGTTTTCATTGTCATTACTCCTTTTCTAATTTCTATATGCTAATTATACTAATTTTTAGACATGATGTAAACACTTACCCAAAAGTTTTTTTCGGCATAATAGAAAAAAGGATATTCAAAAGGCTATAAATTTAATTTATAATATTTTTGAGGTGGTTAAAATGAGAATACTAGTTGTAAGTGATTCGCATATGTATAACGATATATTGGATGATATTACAAAAAGATGGAAAAATAAAGTGGATTTATTGGTACATTGTGGGGATTCATCATTACTTCCTAATGATCCATTACTTAAGGATTATAATATAGTTGTACATGGAAATCATGATGAAGAGGTTTTTCCTCACTATGTAGTCTATGAAGATATATTTGTGACGCATGGTAATGATTATCACGTTTATAGTGGCTATGATGAACTAATAGAAGCATGTAAAGAAAATAAATGTCATATATGCTTTCATGGACATACACATGTCCCTACTATTCAGGTTCATGAAGGTATTACTTTTGTGAATCCAGGCAGTGCTATGATCAATCGTGGAAGTTATGGTTATGGGACTTATGCAATTGTTGATACTCAACCTTTTAATATTATTTTTTATGATAATCTAGATCATCATATTTGTAATCAGGAAGTACTTGATGAAGGTATGCAGTTACTAAAAGAATTTAAGAAGCTTGTAAAGAATATGAAATAAAGGGAGATAGTACACTATCTCCCTTTAAAACTATTTTTCTTCTAATCTTTTTCTCTTATATTCAATGATGAACATGACTTCTTTAAGATCTTCATCTGGTAACTCAGATAATAATCGTGCAATATTCGCAATATTATAGTAGTCATATTTCTTACCACTCATGATTTCTTCAACACTACGTCCATATAAGCGTGAAAGAACTTTTAATTCTCCAACTGTCACATCTCTTTTGCCATTTTCAATATCTGAAATTGCAGAATGAGGTACATTAAGATGTGCGGCTACCTCTTTTTGTGTAAGGTTTTTAAAAGTTCTATAAGTTTTTAGACGTTTAGCGAGATCCATATCTAATGCCATAAAGTTTACCTCCCCATTTCTATCTGTGGTTTATTATAACACAAAAAAATTGTGGTGGCAATTTAGGAATTATGAAAAATATAGATTTTATCTAAAATGTTATTTGAAATATCCTATTACATAAGACTGTTTTAAATCACTTTTTTTCCCTTTAGAAGTACGTTTTTTGATGTCTTCTAAAACGGTTACAGTCTCATTTTCTGTTTCTGTAGTTATCATAATAAAATATGAAATGTTCATAGATTGATGATTTTCAACATAGATCGGTTCATTATGAAGAATATGATTACGACATGATGAGTCTGTAAAAATATCAAAAGATATTCCTTTTCTATCTACAATCTTATAACTATGCTTTTTACACATACCACAATGAGGCACTTTTTTATGGAAATAAGATTGTGAAATAACACAGTGTTCACTAATCATATTCTCAGTTTTACCATAAATAGGTAAAATAAGATCTGCATTGTAATCCTTCATCTGTCTGATCTGTTTTCTTGTACATTCAAATGATGCAATAACAGGTTCTTTAAATGCATAAGCATCATAATGGTTATAAATATTAAATCCTTGACCAATAATAAGAGGATGATCTTTTAATAATCTATAACTACCAAAGTCATTGACAATAAGGGTATTGAATTCTTTCAATAACGGATTGTGAATGACTTCATCTATATCTTTATCATGCATAATACGAGGCAGATAAAGATTAGGTACTTTACCATATTCATTAAAGCAAGATAATGCTTCTTTTAAATGGTCATCATAGTAATAATAAACATGATCATAATATTTAAGAGCAATTTCTAACTGTTTTATATTAGAAACTACTACATGATATTCTGATACAACCTGTGGAATAACTTTAAGAGGCTGAAATTCCTTTATAGGAGCTTTATGTAACTTCTTAAAGGCAAATAATTCATCGAGCTTAGAAAGTGCCTCACGACGCATATTATTGACAATAGTGATAGGTATAAATAATGCATCATCTAAAGAAACATCAATAGAATTTGCTTCATATACAGTATGCCCCAGCTTATTTAAATGGTCAGTAATATTCTCTTTAGTTGCTGCACGTTTAGAGGCGGCTTCAATAATCTGTTCACTAACTACAGTAATCTCTTCTCCATCACACTTTACGATAAGAGAACATGGCTTATTAAGAGATGCTTTAAAATACATATCAATCATGCGATATTTCTTCTCTTTCTGATATGTCTTCTGCATGCGGTTAATAGTATCTACACTAATTGTCTTATTAACAGTACCACTCTTTACTACATCATCAAATTCAATCTGGACATTCATTCCTGCTTCTGCTTTATTAATCAGTTTATTCTGATAATAGATCTTATTGACAGGTCTTCCTTTATCTATTTCAGTAAAAACAATAGAATCCCCTTGTGTTAAATCGTTTTTTAGGGCAATAGAGACGCGTTTACTACGATAGTCATATCCTTTGACATAACCTAGAAAAACACCTTGATTGCCTGAAAAAGTCTCATCTACAATCTTGTTGTCTTTAAATGGATAACCAGATGTATAATGACGATTAAACATCTGTTTCATATCATTGAAGTTCTCTTTTGTATAATTAGGTGTACCATCATAATAATGCTTAATAGCTTTAGAATACACTTGAGTGACTGCAGCGACATATTCAGGACGTTTCATACGCCCTTCTATTTTTAAAGAAGCTACACCTGCTTCAATATACTTATTAATATGATCAGAGGTACAAAGATCCATAGTAGACATTAAATAGCTTGTATTAATGATTTTTCCATCTTCTTCCAAACTATAAGGTAAACGACATGGTTGTGCACAGGCCCCTCTATTACCGCTTCTTCTACCAATCATACTAGACATCAAACATTGTCCAGAATAGCCTACACATAAGGCACCATGCGCAAATACTTCAATCTCTAAATCTGTATGAGAACAGATGTATTTGATTTCATCAATTGTATTTTCTCTTGCAAGAACAACTCTCTTGACGCCTAATTCTTCAAAATAGCGTAATGCTTCTAGTGACATGACACTCATCTGAGTAGAAGTATGAAGTTCCATATCTGGATATCTTTCATGTACAAGCTTTAATAAGCCGATATCCTGGATAAGTAATGCATCAATCTGTAAATCGTATAAACTATCAATTAATGATAAAACATCCTTCATTTCATCATCTTGATATAATGTATTAACAGTCACAAATATTCTAACATTTCTTAAATGAGCATATTGTACAGCTTGATTGAGTTCTTCTAAGCTGAAATTCTTTGCAAAGGCACGTGCTGAAAAGGCAGTTGTTCCAAGATAAATCGCATTAGCGCCATTCGCAATAGCGCCCTGCAGAGACTCAAAATCACCTGCAGGGGCCAATAATTCAATTCTATTCATTTATATGAGCTTCTGAGCTAGATCATAGCACATATGTGCTGATGACTTTGAAGCTTCCTTAAGATACTGATCAAACTGGATAGAACTGCTGCCTTTATCAAAAATATCACTTAATCCACGTGCAATAATAAATGGTTTATTAAAGACTGTACATACTTGAGCTACTGTTGCAGCTTCCATTTCTGAGCACAATGCATCAGGGAAGTGTTCTTTAATTGCATCTACCTGGTCTTTTCTTGCAACAAACTGATCACCAGATACAATAAGACCACTGTATACAGTTAAGCCATTATGTTCAAATATTTCTTTTGCATAAGATATAAGAGCAGGATCTGCTTCATAGTAAAGCGGCATATCAGGAATCTGTCCGTAAGGACGTCCAAAAGCAGTGACATCTACATCATGATGAACAACCTTTTCACTAATGATGACGTCACCAACATTTTCTTTTAAATCAAGTCCACCGGCAGAACCAACATTGATTACATGATCAATATCAAAGTTCTTTAATAAAAGAGTGGCTGAAGTAGCTGCATTGACTTTACCAATACCACCCTGCACGACAACAACTTCTTTTTTTCCTAAGAAACCTTCATAAAAATGATAATTACATTCTTGGTATTCTTTTTCAACTTTCATCAACGCAAGAATTTCATTCACTTCTTCTTCCATTGCACCAATAATACCTAACATGTTAATTCCTCACTTTCTTTACTACAAATATAATGCGTTCACACTCTTCCTGGTATTCACCAAAATCACTATAATAAGCAATAGACTTAAAGCCTGCTTTTTTAAGCATTTTGACATATTCTTCAACAGGAAGAGTTTTTTGATGATGTGTTTCATCAACATGATGACCGTCTTCATCAATAATAATATGATGTGTAATACTACCCTTATGGTCACTTTCTACATCCCATGAGAAGAAGAAATCTTCATCCTCATTTTTTTCATGATAATCATCTAAGATCACATTGCATTTATAAAGGCTGTTGACATCAAAGATGAAAGTACCATTGTATTTCAATCCTTCATAAACGTTATTGAAGACATCCTGTACCTTTTTCTTACTTAAAACATAGTTGATAGCATCTGTTAAACAAAGAATAGTATCGACAGGCTGAGAGAGTGCAAAATCACACATATCGATTGTTTCAGTTAAAAGTTCAACACCTTCATCCTTTGCTTTTGAGGCTGTGATGTTTACCATATCTTCTGATAAATCAGTGGCTAGAACCTGATGCCCTTCTTTTGCGAGTTCAATAGCAGTCAAGCCTGTTCCGCATCCAAGTTCTAATACTGTTTTAAGATCAGCATGTTCATGAATGAATTTTAAATAATCTGAATAGAAGTCTGGGTCCATTAAAGAATCATAATAATAAGAAAACTCTTTATAGGCAGCCATTATGCAAGATACTCCTTGATATCAATAGTAGGCATATCGCTCCATAATTTTTCTAAATTATATTCTTTACGTGCTTCTTCAGAGAATATATGACAAATCACATCTCCTGCATCGATAAGGATCCATTCCGCATTACCACGGCCTTCTATGCTTTTAATTTCAAAACCATTCATTTCACATTGATCAACAACATTATCCTGAATTGCATTTAATAAACGTTTATTAGATGCAGTACATAAAATAAATGTGTCATATAAAGGAGAGGCGTTCTCCATATTGATTGCCACAATATCCTGGGCTAATTTATCGTCCATTGCTTTCACAATACATTCTACTTTAGTCATTATTAACTCCTTCTACATATTTATCATAAACCTCAAAGAAACATGGGTCGATAGGTCGATGCTTCTTTGTTGAAAATTCATAAAAATCAGTCAGACAGTTTCTAAATCCTGCTTCAATATCATGCTTACATAAAGTGATCTGTTCTGATGAATCATATCCTCTTAAAGGATCCAACTTATCAGCACAATATAAGCACATACCAAGAAGACTCATGGATGTAGAAGCTGTTGTATGATCTTCAATTGCTTTTAAGATTTCTTCATCACTTATAAGAAATTCATTCTCACATACATAACGTGAGAGCCATTGATGCCAGATAGGTTCAGGCTGATCTAAATGAGAAGCATAATGCTTCTTCATCAGTTTTTTAGCCTGATCATGAGGCATTTCTTTTGCAACATCATGCATCATGCCGGCAATATAGCCCTTGAGAGGATCAATGCCATTGCTTTCACAGAAATCTCTCGTTAGAGAAGCTACACTTAGAGTATGTTTATAACGTTTTTCTTTCATTCTATTTCTAATCATAGTTTCTAGATAAAGGCCATTTTGAGAGATATATCTAAGTACATCTTTATCGAGCATATCTAAAGCCCCATCTTTAATCTCTGTGCTAGATGCTGTGATTTCTACATTATCCATCTTAATAAAGTGATATGTCTCTAAATTAGGATGAGTTGTAGGATAACCGCCTCTATTAAATGCAACAAGCTGGACTAATTTTGAAATATCTTCCGCATTTTTCCATTTTTCAAAAGCCATTGCCTGATCCATACCCATTAAATAATACAATGTATCATCGGGGTACATCTTCTTTAATGCATGAATTGTATCAATTGTATAATTCTTTTCATTACTTAAAGAATCAAGTTCAATAGTACATACTTTCATTTTTGGGTCCTGGTGAATCGCAATCTCTATCATTTCTTTACGACTTGCGCCAGGGGCATTCTGATTATCCTTCCAAGGGTTGTTTTTAGTAGGAATGAAGTAAAATGAATCAAGAGAAAGCGAAGTAATTGCTTCGCTTGCAATCTCTATATGCCCTTTATGGATAGGATCAAAACTACCACCAAGTAAACCAATCTTCATTATATTTTATAAATTCCTTTTTCACTTGATTTAAAGAAGATGATTGTATGTCCAATAATATGAACAACATCTGCTTTAGTACCCATTGAGATTTCTAAAGCCACTTCATTCACTGTTTCAGGGCATGTGTCTAATAATTTAACTTTAATAAGTTCTTTTGCTTTTAAGGCATCATTGATGCTGTTGATCTGTTTTTCACCTACACCATCTTTACCAACCTGGAAGATTGGCTTTAAGTTATGTGCTTCACTTCTTAAAAATTTCTTCTGTTTACTATTTAACATTCATTTATCCTCTAAATTAAACTTTCTCTCATAAATACATCAATACCTTCAGGTACATAAACCTTAATCTTACCTTTAGGTGCATGAATACATACAAATCCTAAACCTGAAATCACAATATCACGCTTTTCTTCTGGTAAAGTGAATTCATAAGCTTTCATTTCCTTCATAGATGAAGCAGGTCCATAAACCTGTAACTGCTTATGTCTATTAAACAATTCATCTGCTTTTTCAGTCTTTGTACGATGAATCTGCATATTTCTAGAGAAGTAGCAGATAAAGTTTCCTTTATTTCCTTTTGTATAATCAATTCTCGCAAAACCGCTGAAGAAGATTGACTGATCAGAATTTAACTGAAAAGACATAGGTCTTACTTCTCCCTGAGGCATGATATAAGCTAAATCTTTCTCATCCACAACGGATGTGTACTGATGTTCATTCAAGATACCTGGAGTATCATATAAAGATGAATGATCGTCAAGAGGAATCTTGATTAAATCAAGTGTCGTACCAGGGAATTCACTTGTAGTAATAAGATTAGTCGTATCTGAATAGTTCTTCAGCATACGGTTGATAAATGTAGACTTACCAACATTTGTGATACCTACGACATAAACATCACGTCCATGACGATATTCATCAATCTTGTCGAAGATTTCATCAAAATTCATATTCTTCTTGCCGCTTGTTACAACAACATCAAGAGGCTTGATTCCATATTCCTTGAATTGTCTTCTTACCCATGTATTAAGGCGATGTTCCTTTAAAGACTTAGGTAAGATATCTCTTTTATTTGCAAGCACAAGTACATCATTATATCCAATATGACGCATAAGACCAGGTACAAGTGAACCATTAAAGTCAAATAAGTCAACGATATAAACAACTAAGCAATCTTTTTCTCCCACAGTCTGTAAAACACGTAAGAAATCATCTTTAGTTAAATGAGATTCCATTTTCTGATGATAATGCATTAATTTATAACATCTTTGACAAAGAATCTTTTCTTTGCTTAAAGCAGACTCTGGCACGTAGCCAGGCTTTTTAGTATCAGCGCTTTGAATGATGGCGCCACATCCATAACATCTTATTTCTGTCATATATACCTTCCTTTTCTTAGGCCATTTTACACTATTTTTATTCAATTACATAGAGGTAGAAAGGATATTTCCTACTTTTCATTAAGATAATCATCCATTGAAATAAATTCAAACTCTGTATCAGGATCCCCTTCCATCTCATCAAATAGATTTGGATCTTTAATTGTGAGATCTACCTTATTTTCCTCTATTTTCTTTTTTGCATGTTCTTTAATAACCATAGAGCGTGTGAGATGTACATCATCAATAAAATCAAATGGGCATTGTTTTAAAGTGTTGGCCTTCGCGCTTAGTGCACCAAAGCTGATATCTTTAGATACAAGCTTCATTGTTTCTGTACCACTCTTAATAGCAAATTCATCCTGTGGATTACAGATAAATCCAGTAAAAATCTTAGTTGGTTTTGTCTTTAATGATTTAAATAACAATGTTCCTTTAGTTGCACGATGACATGCTGGAATATCACTTATATGAATACGTTTAAAATGGGCAGGATTCAAAACAAGTAATAAAGATGAAGCGATTGAAGGATCAAAGACACTCATAAAGGCAACCTCATCATCACGCATACTAATGCCTTTTACGCCACCTGCTTTTACACCTAATACAGATATTTCATCTTCACTATATAAAGTACCATATCCTGCTTTAGTGACAGTAATAATACCCTTTGTTCCATCACTTATATCAACACTGATAAGTTCATCATTATCCTTTAAGTTCATACACTTTAATGGTTTAGAGAAACGGCTGACATTAAAGTCCTTAATACTTACACGTTTAATTTGTCCATTCTTGCTTGATAAGACAACATATTGGTCTAAATCGAATGATTTAACAAGAATATTACCAATAATCTTCTCATCATTACCTAATTTAATTAAATAACTTAGATGTTTGCCTAGATCCTTCCACTTGAAGTCTTCTAACTTATAAACAGGCACAAAGCAATAGTTTCCTTTATTTGTGAATGAAAGAATGACATCCAATGTATTGGCTTCAAATAAGTCAACAAGCATATCAGTATCTTTCTTCCCAAATGTATTCTCATCAGAGGCTTTATAAGAACGTGTAGAAATCTTCTTGAAGTAGCCATCACGTGTAATAGATACATAAACATCTTCAGAAACGATCATTGCCTGCTGGTTCACAGACGTATCCATGATTTCATCTTTAATTTCAGTCAAACGAGGTGTTGGATATTTCTTCTTAACCCCTTTTAACTCATCTATAATTACTTTTCTTAATACTTTTTCACTAGTTAAAATCGCATTTAAACTTTCAATAAGAGCCTGTAATTCTTTCTGTTCATTTTCTAAGGATACAATATCAGTATTTGTTAAACGATAAAGCTGTAAAGTAACAATCGCTTCTGCCTGTCTTTCAGTGAAGCCAAAAGCGTTCATTAAATTCACTTTTGCATCCGCCTTATCCTTAGACGCTCTAATTGTCTTGACTACTTCGTCAAGAATAGAAATAGCCTTGATAAGCCCTTCTACAATATGCTCACGTTCTAGTGCTTTATTGAGATCAAAAATAGAACGCTTAGTAACGACTTCACATTCATGTTTGATATAGCCGTCAAGAATATCTTCAATACCCATTAATACTGGACGCTTATCCTTGATTGCAGTCATATTATAGTTATAGTTCTTCTGTAAATCTGTATTTTTAAAGAAGTAGTTCAATGTATTTCTTGCATCAACATCCTTCTTTAAATCAACTGCAATACATAATCCATTACGGTCAGATTCATCTCTGACTTCAATGATTCCATCGATATCACGATTAAACTGAATCTCAGCCATCTTTCTTACAAGTTCAGCCTTATTGACTTCATAAGGAATTTCTGTAATAAGAATCTGATTGATATTCTTCTGTTCTACAATTTTATAACGTGAACGAACAACAACTTTACCGCGACCAGTTCTTAAGGCAGTCGCAATATCGCTGGCTCCTTCAACAATCGCTCCAGTAGGAAAATCAGGTCCTTTAATGAATTGATGAAGTTCATCAAATGAACAATGAGGATGCTTAATACGGTAAATAGTAGCATCAATGACTTCCTCTAAGTTATGAGGAGGAATATCAGTGGCATAACCAGCTGAGATTCCTGTAGCCCCATTAACTAATAAGTTCGGATACTTTGCAGGAAATACAGTTGGTTCATATTCAGTATCATCGAAGTTAAGTGCCATCGGCACTGTTTCTTTATCAATATCCTTAATGAGATCAAGTGCAATAGGTGCGAGACGTGCTTCAGTATAACGCATGGCAGCAGCTGGGTCATTATCAATAGATCCGTTATTACCCTGCATATCTACTAAAGGCATACGCATCTTCCAATCCTGTGATAAACGAACCATTGCTTCATAAACAGAAGAATCTCCATGAGGATGATAATTACCAATAACAGTACCGACTGTCTTAGCTGACTTACGATATGGCTTGTTAGGAAGATTTCCTTCCTTCCACATAGCATATAGAATTCTTCTTTGTACTGGCTTTAATCCATCTCTTACATCAGGTAATGCACGATCCTGGATAATATATTTAGAATAACGTCCAAAGCGGTCACCCATGATATCCTCTAAGGACATAATAATATTTTTTTCTGTCATGTTTGATCACCTATCCTTCCATAAAGAAGCTATCTTCTAATGAGAATTGTACGTTGTTTTCAATCCATTCACGTCTAGGCTGTACTTTATCGCCCATTAATACAGAAACACTTCTTTCTACAATTGCTGCATCATCAATAGTGACCTGAATAAGTGTACGTGTTTCAGGATTCATAGTTGTTTCCCATAACTGTTCAGCATTCATTTCACCAAGACCTTTGTAACGCTGTACATCGTAGCCTCTTCCCATCTTTTTACGTGCGGCTTCTAGGTCCTTTTCATCCCAGCAATAGATGACGTTGTCTTTCTTGCCGGATTTCTTAGAAACTTTATAAAGAGGTGGCATAGCGATATAAACTTTACCAGCTTTAATCAAATCACGCATATAACGATAGAAGAATGTAAGCAACAAGATCTGGATATGTGCTCCATCAGTATCCGCATCGGTCATGATGATAATCTTATCATAAGCACTATCATCCGCATTAAAATCAGCACCTACACCCGCATTAATTGTATTAATCATTGTACTGATTTCTTCATTCTTTAAAATATCTGCCTGTGTGGCTTTTTCTGTATTGATAACTTTACCACGAAGTGGAAGAATAGCCTGGAATTTACGGTCTCTTCCCTGTTTTGCACTACCACCGGCAGAATCACCCTCGACAAGATATAATTCATTCTTACGCTTGTTCTTAGACTGTGCAGGAGCTAGTTTACCACTGAGGAATTTTGCCTCACGGTTATTTTTACCTTTTCTTGCCTGTTCCTTAGCCTTACGTGCTGCCTGTCTTGCATTTGCTGCCTTGATCATCTTTTCAATCAGCTTTTCTGCAATATCTTTATTTTCTTCCAAGAAATAAGTAATACGTTCAAAAGTAACATTTTCTAGAGTATTACGGGCAATAGGTGAACCAAGCTTAGATTTAGTCTGTCCTTCAAACTGAAGATATTTTTCTGGAATCTTAACAGAAATAATAGCATTCAATCCTTCACGTACATCACTGCCTTCAAGATTCTTATCCTTTGCCTTTAATAAGGCATACTTTCTCGCATATTCATTAAATACCTTAGTCAAACCAGAACGGAATCCTACTTCATGCGTACCTCCATCTCCAGTACGTACTAAATTAACAAAAGAAATAATATTCTCTTGATAGCTTTGTGTAAACTGCATCGCAATCTCTACTTCTATTTCATTATTAGTATCATCAAAAGAGATAATAGGTGAAACAGCTTCTTTATCATTATTGATCCAGTCAATAAATTCTTCCAAGCCCTTCTCATACTGATATGTTTCATCTTTATCAGTACGTTCATCAATAAGTTCTATTGTCATTCCCTTTAATAGGAATGCATCTTCACGTAGTCTTTCACTAATTGTCTGGAAACTAAATGTCGTGGTAGAGAAAATAGAAGCATCAGGTTTGAAATGAATAATTGTACCTGTCTTATTTGTTTTACCTACTTTTTTTAACTTTCCAATTTTTGTAGCACCCTTTTCAAAGCGCTGTGTATGAATGACACCATCACGATGGACAGTGACCTCTAAAAATTCACTGAGGGCATTTACTACAGAAGAACCTACACCATGTAGTCCTCCTGAAGTCTTATAACCACCATCTTCTGAGAATTTACCACCAGCATGTAATACTGTTAAGATAACTTCTGTTGTTGGCTTTCCTGTTTCTTTATTAATACCCGTTGGCATACCACGGCCTTCATCTTCGACCGTTACGCTGTTGTCTTTATGTAATGTAACTGTAATTTTCTTACCATATCCAGCAATAGCTTCATCAATAGAGTTATCAACGATTTCCCATACAAGGTGGTGTAAACCACGAGAATCAGTTGAACCGATGTACATTCCTGGTCTTTTTCTAACGGCTTCTAGACCTTTTAAGATTTGAATATCAGATTCATCATAATGTGTATTTGACATGAGCATACCTCCTCAACTTGACTAGTATAACACAAAAAGGAATTTATAGGAAAGTTTGATTTTTTGTAGTATTTATGTATAATGATTTTTTGTGAGGTGAGTCGATGAAATATTTAATTATAATCATCTGTTTATTAATAAGTTATCTATATGGTTCAATACCTTTTGCATTAGTCATTGGTAAAGTGTTTTATAATACTGATGTTCGTCAATATGGATCACATAATCTAGGTGGTACCAATGCAGGAAGAGTACTAGGAAAAAAAGCCGGAATGACGGTTATTTTATTTGATGCAACAAAATGTATCATTACTATCCTACTAACAGGATGGATTGCGAAAGTATCTGGTATTTCAGCTAATATCATTTATCCATGTGCACTATTCTGTATGATTGGTCATTGTTATCCTATCTTTGCGAATTTCCAGGGTGGTAAGGCTGTATCAAGTGCAATCGCCTATACATTGATGACTAATATATATGGTTTTATTATCGCAGTAGCGGTATTCTTAATTACATTAAAGACAACTAAGTATGTATCTTTATCTAGTATCCTTGGTGCAACAGCTGTACTTATTGCATCACCATTTATTGGATATTCTACAATTGGAATCATTACTAATATATGTGTTGTTGCACTTATTGTCTATAGACATCGTGCAAATATTATAAGAATAAAAAACGGAACAGAAAATAAAGTCAAATGGTTTTAGCCATTTGACTTTATTATTTGGAAAATGATTCATTTGACTGGTGTGGAAGGAAATCATTATTTCCATAAACTTCCACAGTAAATGCGCCATTAGTATAATCCACAATTGTTTCAGAGCAGCCATCCACAACAGGACTGTTGACCTTGATATAGTCTTTTCTATCGAGGTTCATGATTGTGGCCATAATAATAGTAAAACAGAATCCATGAGTGACAATAAATACGTTGTCATAAGGCTTTTTCACAAGATCATTTAAAAAGTCTTTAACTCTTTCTTCAATTTCATCATAGGTTTCCCCTTCTGGAATACCATTGGATATTTCAGGGTGACACCATAAATCATGATAAGTTTTCTTATATTTCTCAGGAATTTCATCAATTTTTTGTCCTTCTAATAGACCAAAATTCATTTCTCGAATGCGTTCATCAGTAATGATGGGCTGATTATCAAATAATAGCTTTGCAGTATCATATGCACGCTTAATAGGACTGGAATAAATAGCATCATAATGATTATTCTTGATATGTTCTTTTAAAGCTAGAATATTATCCATGCCTTCAGGACTTAAAGGAGAATCTTTACATCCTTGAAGTCTTTTTTCTTTATTCCAAAGCGTTTTAGAATGTCTTGTAATTGTAATTTTCATGTTAAATAAAAATAAGGGTTTTATCCCTTATTTATATTGATCATTAACACTTTTCATGATTCTCTTGATCTGAGTTTCGCTAGGTTTACGTCCCATTTCCATAAACATAGCACGAATCATTTTTTCTGAGATTGGTGGGTTTTTCTTTAATTCTCTCTTGAACATCCATCTTGCAAAGAAGAATCCAACAAGAGCACCAATAATTGTAGTAATAATATATCCTGCTACCATTGTAAATACCTCCGTTAACATTAAACAATTATATCAAACTAGACTATGTTTGTAAATTGTTTTAGTGTTTTAGTACTAATTTAAAGAGAGAATATCCTAAGATATCCTCCCTTTTAAATTGTTTTTATAATGAGTTGTATTCTTTTACAACGTTTTCAACAGTAAAACCATATTCCTTGATGACTCTACTTGCTGGAGCACTTGCACCAAAAGTATTAACACACATAGTTTTACCATCTAAACCAACATATTTATGCCATCCAAAATCAGATAACATTTCTACAGAAAGACGCTTCCTGCAGCTATTTGGTAAAACGGATTCCTTATATTCATCAGTCTGTGCATCAAATAAATTCATTGAAGGCATAGAAACAACACGTACTGAATGTCCCTGTTTTTCTAATTCTTCCTGTGCATGAATTGCAAGACCTACTTCAGAACCAGAAGCGATAATGATACCTTCTAAATCACCAGATTCTTTTCTAGCAATATAAGCACCATGTAATACATCTTCATAAGTAGAATTTGTAAGGTTTTCTACTGGCTGTCTAGTAAGAATTAATGCAACTGGCATATTCTTTGTTTCAACAGCAATCTTCCAAGATGCAAGCATTTCATTTGCATCAGCTGGACGTAATACTTCAACATCAATACTGCTTCTAAGCATCGCAAGCTGTTCAACAGGCTGATGTGTAGGACCATCTTCACCGACTGCGATAGAGTCATGTGATAATGGAAGAATGATTGGACATTCCTGTAAAGAACCCATTCTTAAGGCTGCTTTAAAGTAATCACTGAATACCAAGAAGCCTCCTGCTGAGATCTTAACACCCTTATGTAATGTCATACCATTCATGATAGACACCATTGCGAATTCTCTGATACCAAAATATACATTTCTTCCAGTATAGTTTTCACAGCTAAATCTTCCTTCACCCTGGATTGATGTCTTAGTAGAAGAAGATAAATCTGCAGTACCAGATAAGAATGTAGGGTTCTGTGCAGCAACTTCCTGAATAATTCTATGAGAAATATTACGAGTTGCTTCTGTATAGCCAGGTTTGAATTCTTTTTGAAGTTCTGTAATATCTAAATGATAATTACCTTCAATAGCATTTTTATATTCTTTATATTCTTCTGGATATTTTTCAGCATATTCTTCAACAGTCTTTAACCATTTCTTATATGCTCTTGTACCACGGTCTTTAACATTCTTCTTGAAATCAGCATAAACTTCTTCAGGAACATAGAAAGGATCATGGTCAAATCCATAAGATAACTTAGCATTCTTACCGTCTTCTTCACCTAAAGGTGCACCATGAACTTTATTAGTTCCCTGGTTGCAAGAACCATAACCAATAACGGTCTTCATGATGATAATAGATGGTTTAAATAACTCTTTCTTAGCACGCTTTAATGCACGGTTGATGGCCTGAATGTCATTACCATCAGCCACTTCGATAACCTGCCAATTCATTGCTTCATATCTCTTCTTTACATTTTCACTGAATGAATATGAAAGAGGACCATCAAGTGTTACCTCATTGGCATCATAGATAACAATAAGCTTTCCTAAAGAGAGATGACCAGCAAGAGAGGATGCTTCATAAGTCACACCTTCCTGCATATCACCATCACCACATAATACATATGTGTAATGGTCAACAATTGAACAATCTTCCTTGTTGTATTTTTCGGCAAGGAACTTTTCAGCAATTGCCATACCTGTTGCTGTAGGAACACCCTGACCTAAAGGTCCTGAAGATGCATCTACACCATCTGTGATAGTGATTTCTGGATGTCCAGGTGTTTTTGACTGCCACTGTCTGAACTGTTTTAAATCATCGAGACTTAAATCATAACCAGAAAGATGTAATAAAGCATAAAGCAAAGAACTAGCATGACCACTTGCAAGAACAAAGCGATCCCTATTTTGCCAACTAGACAAAGAGGGATTTATGTTCATCACCTTAGTAAACAATGTATATAAGGCTGGTGCGCCATCAAGAACCATACCTGGATGACCAGAATTTGCCTTATTAATCATGTCAATACAAAGCGATCTTATTGTAGCGATCGATAAATTCGAATCCATTTCGAGTACCTCCTAATTACACTCATTATACATAATTTTAATGATGTGTAAACCATTTTTTACAAAAGTGAAAGGCAATAAAAAAGACAATCTTTTCACAAAGACTGTCTAGTTTATTTTTTTGTGCATTCTTGCTTTTGCAGGAGTGACATCATTACCATTTGCATCCACAACTTTGATGCTCTGAAGCTGCTGTTCAAAGCCTCTTCTAAATTCTTTTAGGTATTTCTGTCTAAGCTTCTGCTGACGAACCTGTTCTTCAGGTGTAAGACCTACTGTCTTCTTTTTATGAGCAAGTGCATTAATTTCATCGATGAGTTTCTGATCAATAGCCATAATGACCCCCTGTAAAATTTAAACAAATGAAAAGACCTAAGAGGAGTTGATTATCCCTGTTAAATACAGGTGGGTACCTTGTGAAAAACATTAGGATCCCTACTCGTAGCAGGTCTTCAACACCGTCTTTCAAACAATCAGGTTCCCTTATCAAAAATGTAGGAAATCCATATACTCTCAGGTCACCACCATTATAGCATAAGCGCTTTTTTAGTCAACATCTAGGCGTTAGCCTTAAGTGGTCTGATAATAAAATTAGATGTTAAATCCATACAAAATAAAGGCAAAATATTTTTGATATCAGCGATTGTAAGAGCCTGATATGCTTCGAATAAATCAAATAAATTGATTCCCTCTAAATAGTATTGACTAAATAGTGAAGCGATTGTTTCGATAGAGTTGAAGAAACCAATAAGAGTTCCAATATTGTTTCTTTTCATTCTATTGAATGCTTCTTCATCTAATGTCATATGTGGAATATCTGCAATTAATTGATGAATATGAGCCATTAATTCATCCGGTTTTGGACTATCTCCCGCAAAGATAATATGAGAGAAATCACGTTCCTGTGAGAAATTAGTAAAGAATGAATCATTGATCAATCCCTTCTTAGTCCATTCATCTCTTAAATCACTACTCTTAGAGAATAACATATCCATGAAGATATAGAAAGAAAGCTGTCTTTTAAGCTTTTCTTCAGGTGATTGAGGGACATGATCCACCTTGATTGCCACATTGACTTTAGGCATGGTGACATCCATTACGTTTTCTTCATAGTCCTTATAGATGGTTTCAGGTTCATGATGATCCCCTCTTACAATCGGTGGCATATCTTTGAAACTTTTCTTTGCCTGATTGTCTCGAATAATAGACATTAAGTGTTCAGGATCAAAGTTTCCTGATACAAATAACATCATATTAGAAGGATGATAGAATGTGTGATAACACTTCTGTAAGATGTCATAATCAATTTCTGCCACTGTTTCAACAGTACCTGCAATATCAATTCTAACAGGATGATTATGATAAAGGTTGCTGATAGCACCAAAATAACCACGCCAGTCAGGATCATCATTATACATGCCTATTTCTTGATTAATGATGCCCTTCTCTTTTTCAATACTTTCAGGAGTGACATTTAATTCCTGAACAAAGTCTAATAACAATTCAGTACATTCATCAACATTTGTGGTTGTATTGAATAAATAAGCAGTACGGCTATGAGAAGTGAAGGCGTTACTGCTTGCACCAAGTGCGGCAAACTTTTCTGAGGCATCCCCTTCTTCCATATCAAACATCTTATGTTCTAGAAAATGAGCGACACCATCAGGTACTGTGATTAAATCTGTTTCTCCTAGAGGAATGAAACTACGGTCAATAGAGCCAAAACGTGTTGAAAATAAACCATATGTCTTTGTGAAGCCATCCTTAGGCATGAGATAGACATTAAGTCCATTGCTCATCTTTTCATGATATAGAGTTTCTTTAATTGTTGGATAATAAGTTTTCTTCATAGAACTCCTTTCCAGTCAAGAAATAGATTGTATCTAATTCTATACTTTGAGCACATTTAATAACATCTTCTTTAGTGACATTTTTAATTGCATTCTGTTTATCTTCAATAGTATCCTGATTATTAATGATATCTCTTCTCCAATTGAATGAGATAATGGAATCTGGATCATCATCTACTTTAGATAATGCATTGATTAACATAGTCTTTACCATTGATAATTCTTCATCAGTGATATGACCTTCCTGTAAGTCTTTGATTTGTTTTCCAATTAACTCTTTAGTCTTATCATAATTATTCATATCAATACCTGCTGCAATGGTCATAATACCATTCATTGGATCATAACTTGAATGAATAAAGTAACATAAGCTGTTCTTTTCTCTGACTACCTGGAATAGTCTAGATTGAGAATAACCTCCTAATAAATTAGAAAATACGCTCATTGCAACTGTATTTTTGCTTAAGGTACAGCAGTTTGCTTTGTACCCCATAACGAGCTTAGACTGGACAATATCCTGTTTTTCAATGATATCTAAAAGATTAATACGCTCATTCTGATAAATATAAGCAGTAGGATAAGGCTCATGAACTGTACGTGGGAACTGTAATCTTTCTTCAAAAATAGAAACGATACTTTCATCTATATCCCCTACTACATAAACATGCTTATCATCATTTTGAATCATATCTTTATATGTCTCCACAAGAGTATAAGCATTGATGTTATCCATATCTTCTATATAGCCTGTAGAACGTAATCCTAGAACACTTCCTCTTCCCATATAATCTACCATACGATCAAAGGCATAGCCCATCTTATCGTCCATATCAGCCATAATACGATATGTGATTTCTTGTTTTTTAAGTTCAGTCATTTCTTCATCGAAATGGTTATCCACTATATAAGGATGATTCACTAATTCATTTAATAAATCTACCTGTTTAATGAGTAGATTTTCATTGATAGGAAGGAATTCCTGATTAACACATGAATTTTTAAAAGTAATAATATGACCTTTACCTGCTGAAGAAATATTAGCAGAAAGATTTGCACCATATAAATCTTCTAGTGTTCTAGATAAGTCCTTCTGTGTTGGATGTTTCATAGTTCCAGTGATCATTAAGAATCCTAGAACACTTCTACTTGTGACTGTTTCTCTTGTAAAACGTCCTTTAAAACGAACAGAGATTGTAATATCTTTAAATTTCTTAGATGAAATCAAGTGAAGTTGATATCCATTCATTTGATAGATCTTGTTCATTGTATACCTCTTTTCTTTCTCTATTCATTATAACTTTTTTGTATAGTAGTGCAAGAAAAAAGGACTCCCTAAGGAGTCCGGGTCTATTAACGTTTAGACTTATCGTAAGGCACACCATCTGCACGAGGCGCAGCTGAGTTCTTAGATGTGAATGCTAATAGAATTAAAGTAGCAACATATGGAATTAATTTATATGTTGTATCAGGTAAAGACATTTTAGCAAGTAATGGAACTGAGTTATATGTATAAGATAATGTCTTCATGAAACCGAAGAAGAATGCTGCACCAGCAATTCTTAATGGTGTCCAGTTACCAAAGATTAATACAGCTAAAGCTAAGAAACCATAACCAGCAACAGTGCAGGTGAATTCTGTAGAGATTGGTAGGATATAAATAAGTCCACCCATACCAGCTAAGAAACCAGAAATACCTACACCTAGATATCTGATCTTATAAACACTGATCCCTGCAGCATCTGCTGCCTGAGGGTTTTCACCACAAGAACGGATTCTTAAACCAGTCTTAGTTTTCATAAGGAAATACCAAGAAATGATAAGAATCGCAATGCCTAGGAATGTAGTAAAGTAGCAGTTCTTGAAGAATAAATCACCAAGTACTGGAATACTGCTAAGTCCAGGAACTTCAGAAATTCTGAATTCATTAGTGAATGAAACGTTCTGCATACCATCCTGTACAGTTTTTGCGATAAAGATACCAAGTGCTGGAGCAAGCATATTTAATGCAGTACCAGAAATAGTCTGGTCAGCACTTAAATGAATGGCTGCAAAGGCATGAAGCATACTAAATAGTACACCGACAATTCCTGAAATAAGTAAACCTGTTAAAAGAAGTGGCATACCATGAAGAATATCATTAGACTGCATATAATTTAAATAGAATACACCAGCAAAACCGCCAATGATCATAATACCTTCAAGGGCTAAGTTAACAACACCACTTCGTTCAGAGAACATACCACCCAAAGCAACAATCATTAATGGAATGGCAAATAGTAAAGTCTGAGCAAAAAGGAAATAAACTAAACTCATTCTATTTTACCTCCTTTATTCTGTATTTCTGTTTTTCTCTTTTTATTTCTTTGATAACGTTCTAATAAGGCTTTAATGAATAATGTGAATGAAGCAAAGTAGATAATAACAGCAACGATAATGTCAATAACTTCAATCGCAATATTAAGTGCCTGCATATAGTTACCACCAACATTAATATAACCAATGAATAAGGCAGCGAAGATACATCCAATTGGATTAGAGAAGCCAAGTAAGGCTACTGGGATACCGTTCCAGCCTTCGTTTGGTAATGTTTCTGTGATTGGTAATGTTTTACCAGTACCACATAAGTAAGTTAAGGCTCCACCTACACCTGCAAAGAATCCTGAAATCACAAGGGCTAAAACGATACATTTCTTTTCGTTCATACCTGCATATCTTGCTGCATCTTTATTGAAACCACATGCTTTTAGTTCATAACCAAAAGTTGTTTTATTCATAATAAACCAAGCAAGTACGCAAAGTAAGATAGCAATAATGATACCGAAGTTAACACGATCACCAAAAATCTGATTGAGACCAAAGCCAGGAATACTACGTGTACTAGGTACTGCGTAGCTTTCTGCACCTGTAGAGTTGTAGATAGTTGCTTTAATGCCCTGGATAACAAGTAACATACCGATATAGTTACACATGATACCAGAAATAACAACGTTTACGTTACGAGCTGCTTTTAAGATACCAGGAATAAGTGCCCATAAAGCACCAGCAATTCCAGCTCCTAAAATAGCAAAAATCCATACTAAATTATCTGGAATAAAAGTAGCTCTTAATGCGATAAATACAGCAGTGAAGCTTCCTACTAAATACTGTCCAGGTACACCGATATTGAATTCACCACATTTATAAGCAAATGAAACAGATAGACCAGTCATCATGATTGGTACTGCTAAATAAATAACCTGTCCAATACTAGATAACCCTTCTCTAAAGCCACCTGTTAATAAAATAGATAATCCCTGTAGTGCATCACTAGGATTAGCAATTAAAATAATGATAAAACCAACGACTAGCCCCATTAAAATTGCGAGTAAAGAAGACACAATTGATTTGAAGCTGGCACGTTCCATTAAAGCGGGTTTATTACTTTTCATAACCTTCTCCTCTCTTAGAACCTGCCATATAAAGTCCTAATTCCTGAATAGTAGTCTCTTTTGGATTAAGATCCGCAACGATTTCCCCTTCATACATAACTAAAATACGATCTGATAAGTTCATAACTTCATCAAGTTCAAGTGACACAAGTAATACTGCTTTATTGTTGTCTCTTGTCTTAACAATCTGCTTATGAATAAATTCAATAGCCCCAACATCTAGACCACGTGTAGGCTGTACTGCAATAAGTAGGTCATCATTCTGTTCTACTTCTCTCGCAATAATGGCTTTCTGCTGGTTACCACCAGACATACCACGCACAATAGAATTTCTTCCTTCACCTGAACGTACATCATATTCTTCAATAAGACGATCAGCATAAGTATTCATTGCGTCAAAATTAATAATGCCATGATTCTGGAAGTCTTTCTTATAATATGATTTTAAAATCAAGTTTTCACCAAGAGTATAATCAAGAACTAACCCATGCTTATGACGGTCTTCTGGGATATGAGATAACCCATGGTCATTACGATAACGAATACTCTTATGTGTAATTTCTTCATCATTTAAATAAACATGACCCATATTAGGCTGTTCAAGTCCAGTTAAGTTATAAATCAATTCACTCTGTCCATTGCCATCAATACCAGCAATACAAACAATTTCACCTTTTCTTACTTCAAATGAAACATCATTTAAAAGAAGTTTATCTGAAGTCTTAGGCTGATAGCTTAAATGGTCAACCTTTAATACAACATCAGATGGTTCATGATCATCTTTAGTGACTGTCAAGTTTACCTTATGACCAACCATCATTTCTGATAACTGTTCTTTAGTCACATCAGCTACATTGACTGTACCAACATAACGTCCCTTACGAATGATTGTACAGCGATCCGCTACTGCTTTAATTTCGTTTAACTTATGAGTAATGAAAATGATGGATTTACCTTCCTTAATAAGTTCCTTCATGATTTTCATTAACTCATCAATTTCCTGTGGAGTGAGTACTGCTGTAGGTTCATCAAAAATCAAGATATCATTATTTCTATATAACATCTTTAAGATTTCTACACGCTGCTGCATACCAACAGTAATATCTTCAATCTTTGCATCTGGATCAATGTTTAAATGATATTTCTCAGATAAGCTCATCACCTTCTTGCGTGCATTATCTGTCTTGAGCTTACCAAATAACCCTTTCTCTTCGACACCTAAAATAATGTTTTCCAATACAGTGAAATTATGAACAAGTTTAAAATGCTGATGCACCATACCAATGTTATATTTATTGGCATCATTTGGGTCATTGATTTTAACGCTTTGTCCATTAATCTTTATTTCACCCATATCAGGCTGATAAAGACCAAATAAAATACTCATCAAAGTAGATTTACCAGCACCATTCTCACCTAATAAAGCATGAACTTCGCCTTTTTTTACTTGAAGAGTAATATCGTCGTTTGCTTTAATACCAGGGAATTCTTTTGTGATATTAAGCATTTCAATAGCATATTCCAATATTCTCACCTCTGATTCTATTATACTATAAATTACTTACTTTAAAAATAACTAAATGAATTTCTGAATATAAAGAAGTGTATAAAAAACAAGAAATTTGATAAGAGATTGATTTGTAAAAATAATTAATATGATATAATCAAGAAAGGGAAGGAATGATTTGAATGAAAAAATTAAGCAAGTTTTTAAAAGATACCACTGACATTGTTCAAATTATGATATTAATTCTTTTGATTATAATTGTTTTGAAATTAGTATTTTAGGTAATTCAATATGGAAAAAGAAAAGTTTGATCAAAAAGAGTATGTTAAGCAGTGGACGAAAAGCAATATGAAAACAGTAAGTGTAAGTTACAAGACTGAGTTTGTAACTGAGTTCAGAGAAGCATGTGAGAAACTTGGAATTAAGCAGTCAGCTGTTTTTAGAGAAACTATGGAAGCAGTTATTGAGAAAGCAAAGAAGGACCAGAGCATATAAGCTTTGGTCCTTCTTGCGTCAACGAATTATTCTTTCTGGTTCAGTTCTTGGAATGTTTAATTCTAGTGCTTTACATATTATTTCTGATTCTGTAGCATTGGGATGTTTATCAATCCAATCACACATGTCTTTTAAGTCATCCTCATGTGCTACTAAGCTGAGAATGCCATCTACAAACTCTCTTTTGTCGGAGATTGTGTTCTTAGGGAGTAGATATTGTTTTAATTTCATTTGCATTTCTTGATAATTCATAGTTCACTTCTATTATCTTAAATATTTTATAAAACAAATTTTACATATTGACCGATGAAAGTATCTTTAAGCTCGCCTTCTATCGCAATACAGTTTGGCATATTATGTACATAAACTGATTTATATTTTCGTTCATTTATCCAAAATAATTGTATGGATGCATGCCCCAAATATCTTTATCTAGAACTAGCACAATATATTGATGGATTTGCCATTCATCAATTATTTTACGCATAGTTAATCATTTTCTTTCTTTTACTTTGTTAGTATGACTCAATCATCGTCTCCATAATCAACTTCTTCTTCAACTTTTCTGAAAAATTCAGCACGTTTTTCTTCCATTTCTCTTGAATAGTATCTTTGATACTCTTTATAGCTTTTTTTGGCAATTTCAGAGGCATCATCCTTTAAATAGAAAACTAAATTGTTATCAAGAGTGGAGTACTCTGGCTCCTGCCAAAGGAATCTAAAACAAGGTCCGGTCATATTTTCAACCCCTTTCTTTTATTGTAAGCATTTCTATACGCTTGCGCTTTATGGACATACTTTTATTACTTCTTTGTAAATGTTTATATATGATCATCTCTTCCAGTTACTAATATAATTATAAAACCAAATGAAATACTATGCATTGAATTTGCTTTTCAGAGCGCCGAATATGGGGCACTTTATAAAATATTTCCATTTATAAATACCCATGATATAATATATTCATTGAGTAATGAGAAAGGAAGTAATCTAGATAAAGAGTTACTTAATATTTATCACCTATGATTAAATAATCTCTGCTTACATAGATGTAACTTTAATTTTTTCTAGATGACATAGAAAGTGTATGAAACAACAAATGACAATATTATTAATGTTTGCAGGAATTGCATTAACTGTATATAAAAAATATTGGTTAATAGGAATATTAATAATGCTTAGTGGTATGTATCTTTTAGCTAAACAAAATCAAAACTAGTAAAAAGAAAAATTATATTGAAACAAGGACCAGTGTGTTTTTAAACCTGGTCCTTGTTTAGTTTTTGTTGTATATGTAGAAAATAGTCATAGCACTTTTATAAGTTATACTTCGTTAATTAATTATATTATTCTTTAACTATCGTATAGATACTTCTTTGCATTCTTGCCTTCTACAACTGTAAAACTTCCATCTTCATTATGATATACAGTCAAAAGAACTTCTGCTGGTTCATCATTTAATAATACTTTTGATTTATCTTCGCCATAATCCACTCTTAATATAAGCAATCTGTCTTTATTGCCTGATTTAGGACTTTTTATAATTTTATCATAATTTAATGAACAGTTTTTACAATGACCTTTTAAAATGCATAGAAATTCCCAAATAATTCCATCTATTTATCCCCCTTTATTTAAAGTTAGTCCTAAAAATAAGTGGGTCTGCCTATCTTATTAGACATGTGCCTTTAACCTCCTACTTTTGTGTAATTAAAAAGGTGTCACAATCAATTGACACCACCTCCTAAAATCTGTTTTTTTAGTTACTGCTCTTTATATTTTGCTATAATCATTTTTTCTTTTTTCTTCACTTCGTCATTTAGTTTCTTAAATAAGTGCTGATTAGAATCAAGTCCAA